>NZ_JBEOPP010000033.1:0-49374 GCF_040310185.1 Shewanella sp. T24-MNA-CIBAN-0130
TTTCCTAGATTTAGTTAGGAAATAATCATGTCACATTTGAAGGTTATTGGTATGTGCGGTTAATTGAGCGCTTACGTTGATAGTGGGGTAAAATCGTTGGATATATTCCACTAGACGATAATCTTTGGGTATAGCCAATAAGCGATCACCAATATTTTCAAATCCTTGTAAAAAAGGTTGGGATTTTAATGACACCAAGACATTTGGCGATTTAAAAAAAATATCGCTAAAAGAGAGATATGCGTCGCGTTTGGGTGTTTGATTTAAAATGGGGGTTAACTCGCATGCACCTTTTTTAAGTAATTCTAAACTCTGTCGCCAAGACGAGGTAGGCACTAACACAAAAGTGAAATCGGTATAATCTGTTAATAATGCTAAATAATCAGATGAAATACCAGTATGACGGCCATCGATAATGGCTTCATAAGGTAACCAATCTGGATCAACACAATAGCGGATGATATTACGGTTTTTTGAGTTGGTAAAAGACTGGCTCTCGGGCACCGAAGCACTGGCATGCTTAGTGTTAATCAAATTAATGAATATCAACAGCGTTACCAATAATACGCTAGAGAACTCAAGCCAGCTCAATCTTCTCAATAGTATGATCCAACAATTATGGCTCAACAATATAGTTGAACAGGAAAGTGAATATGCTATTTAGTGTAATACAACATACAAAAGTATGACAAAAAAATACCCGCTAAATAGCGGGTATTTTACTCAACAATCAATCGTACGTATTACGCTTCGATAGGCGATATCACAAACAGGAGATCACCTTGTGAAACTTGCTGGCCATTGCTATTCAGAATACGTTCAATGCGATACTTTTGATCTTCAGGATATAACACACCCGTTTGACGATTAAAGCCCGCTAGGGTCAATTGAGAGAACATTTTCATTGCTTCCATCAATGCCAATGTTTGCTCAACCGTGACAATGTCACCTTCTTTAACAAAGTCTGCTTCACCAGGTGCTGGGGAGGTATAGAAAATTCCCGCACCTTGTGCCAATACTTTCAATTCGTTGCTTTCGCCAACACGTAATGATTCAGAATCAACCTTAATCGCTTCTGCAGCCGCTTCCATTTCAGCAATCAGTGCTGGAATGTCCAACTCTGCCATTAAACGTGGCAAGTAGTTAGTGTCATACACCCCTTCATTGAAGGTGGGATCTTTAAGGATAAGCTTCAGCAATGGAATGTTAGTCGCAATCCCTTTAATCACTACGCTATCAAGATACGCATACATCTTAGCCACCACATCAGCACGGTCAGTACCTCGGATAATGATCTGTGCGATTAAGCTATCATAGTATGGCGATACTTCTTTGCCAGCTGCTGCAATCGAAATAATTTCAACATCATCACGCTCAGGCAATACACATTCAGTGATGTTACCTGGATTAGGAATAAGCTGAAGAATACCATGGCTATCGAGTGCCGCTTTTTCCGCCGTCACACGCACTTCCATAGCGTAACCTTGGTCAACTGGCTGTAGTTTTTCAATTGAACGACCCGCAGCAATATCAAACTGCGCGCTAACAATATCAATACCCGATGTCGCTTCCGTCACCGGATGCTCAACTTGAAGACGAGTATTCATCTCCATAAAGTACACTTCGTTTGCATCTAAGTTATAGATAAACTCAACAGTACCAGCGCCCATGTAATCGGTAGCATCACCTAACGCACGAGTGTATTCCATCACGCGTTGTTTCAGCTCCTCAGGCAACATGGTTGATCCTGATTCTTCAATCACTTTTTGGTTGTTACGTTGTACTGAACAGTCACGAATACCTAATACTTTGCTATTACCAAACTGATCACGCAGTAGCTGGACTTCAATGTGGCGCAATGAGGTAACATATTTTTCTAAATACAAGTCACCATTACCAAACGCAGCAGCGGCTTCCGTCGCGGTTTTCTGGAAGAAACCAATCATGTCCTCAGGACGTTTAACGACCTGAATACCTTTACCGCCTCCACCTTGGACCGCTTTTAACAGCACTGGATAACCAATTTCAGACGCTACGTTGACCGCTTGTTCTGCGTTACTCAAAATACCATGACTACCTGGCACAACGGGGACATTTTGCGCTTGCGAAGTATGAATAGCGTTAGACTTGTTACCCATAGTGGTCATTGAATGCACGCTAGGACCGACAAAGTTAACCCCATTGTTGACACATAACGCCGCAAACTGTGGACTTTCTGATAAGAAGCCAATACCTGGGTGCAACGCGTCAACATTTTCATACTCAGCAACTTTTAATACTGAGTAAGCATTTAAGTAACTTTCATCTGAGGTATTACCGCCAATACATACAAGCTTATCAGTGTCTTTAAGCATATCTGCTGGAACAGATGTCATGTCCGGATCTGAGGCCACCAACACCACATTAATGTTGTTGTCGTGTGCTTTACGGATTAATTTAACGGCCGTACAACCACGCGCATGCACCAGCACTTTATTAATAGGCTTCATCAATGCACGAGGATCGTCTTGTTCAATGACTTTTTCTAACTCAATCACTTCAGGCACTAAGGTAGACAATGCTTTGCTGATCACTTCGTCTATTTTCATCGTCGGTAATGGCATGAGTGGATCAATACCATACAACTGAGTGTCTAAGGTATCACTAAATGGATTATGGACTAACCCCGTCATTGCACCTGGCACTTTAGATAAATAGTTCGACAATGTTGCCGTTGATGGTAAGTACGCAGGTACCACCATTTGACCAGCAAACGGCATATTGGTACCAGATAAATAGTACGTCTGCACTAAAGGATGGGTGACAAAACTGGCTTGAGCACCACCTGTACAATCACCAAAACCAAACATCAATACCGGTAATTCGTTATCACGAATAAAGCGCGTAATACGGTCATTCACTACCGCCATAGAGAACAATGCCGCAGCACCTTCTTTCGTTTGCATGCCACCAGAGCTGATAAAACAAATGACCGGTAATTTACGTTTCGCACATTCAATTAATAGTGAACTGAATTTTTCAGCACTGGCCATATCAAATGCACCCGCTTGGAATGCCGTATTTGAAACCGCAACACCTACACGTAACTTACTGCCGTTATTTTTAAAATCAGCCAGACCGGTAATTAAACCACAAGGGCGGATCTTTCTATCAATAGCATCTTCAATCGATAACCGGAAACCGGGGAAATTAAGTAAGTTAGCTGACATTTTGTCGGCATCAATTTCATCAAACTGAGTAAAGAACTGTTTGATAATATTTTCCCAGCCCATCTTGCCTTGCTTTTTCTCTTCACGAAGTACTTTTTGGATAAGTAAGTCTTGGTAACCCATGGTTAAACGGTTCCAAAAATCCTTACGACGACCAATACGTACAGGGTTAATCGTCCCCGTGTATTTATCGTGCTCGTCTTCACTGTCAAAGTACTCTGGTAATAAGCGCTCGAAGAAATAAGTTAAGATAACGAAAAGCGAATCGTTTAATTGTGGGAAACCGACACTCTTCCATTGCTCTACACGCGTTAACAATTCAGCACGATTCGATTGATCCATAAAGTATTTTAACCACTTATAGAACTTGCTCTTGTCGTTAGCGTTATCACTATTAGATAAGGCATTATCAATCGATTTATGGAGTAACTTGTCCACTGATTCACGAGACAAACTTTTTGACATCATGGCTTCTTTGGAAATTGACGCCAAACTGCCGACCACATTGTCATAAAGTGCATTGAAGATAAGCACGTTATGACACTGCCAAATAAAGTCTTCACGTAATTCGTCATTAACGACAATGTCCAGCACAGTAAGCTGACTAAGTTCAGGCCATGGAGCTTGTGTTGTAGACTTAGGCAATGACTCTAAATGCTTAATTAAACCATTGAAATTGTTAGCCGCGTTACTTTTCCAACGATGGTATAATGACCAACCAATATTAAATAACAGTGCTTTACGTGCTTTTTTGTAGTTCTCTTTTGGTTCACCCAAAATAAAACGTGTAATTACGTTACGTTCGGCAGAAATATCTTTACGTTTAGCGCTAAACGTACCCCATAATTTATTCAGTTCTTCATCGTAAACTAACTTGTCAGGGTTGGTTAACCACGCTTGGAACACGCGTTCCTGTTCTTGCTTAATACGCGCTAACAAATCACCTTCTGGCACGCTCACTTTTGACAAGCGACCATACTGTTCTTGTGAGATTGAATGAATACGGCTACGTAAAGTCAAATAACGCAGATATCGATATGCACTACCAAAAATATTGTGATACATAGTCGGATTATTGGCGACAGACAAGCGGGTATTATTTTCAAGCGTAAGTAAATTAGCCGACGGCGCTAAGAAACGCTGTAAACTTCGACCATAATGTTCTTTTAAATCAGCAGACTCGCGTACAAAATCCATCGCAGCACGTTCAACGGCTTCAATAGCACTGATAATCGCACGACGGAAATTATGCTGGCGCTCATCTTTATCTGATGGCGTAAAGTCGATAATACCGTCAATACAGCCCGCGGTATAAAGCTCTTCTGGCGATACCCCGACAGACTTAGCACATTCTTGCCATGACAAGTTGTACTTACGCGCAATGCTTTGTAAGCCTTGCGGCTGGATAGTATTAAAAATACCGTCGCGTACAGATAATAAAATATTGGCTGCAGCTAATGGAATCGCACCACCTGAATAGCCCGCACCAATCACAATACCGACTGTCGGTACACCAACGTTAGCACTTTCAGCGATGGCTTTTGAAATGGTATGAGCTTGATTTTGGCTGTTGGCAACTTCACCAGCATCGGCACCAGGAGTATCAATTAAATATACTATTGGCATCGACAATTCTGCAAAATGACGGATCGCCTTACATGCTGCAAGATGATGTTCTGGCATCCACGCACCGTTTGCGGTCGTGCGCTCTTGGGCAATAAAACCGATACGACGAGTACGAGTGCCAAAGTTTAATTCCACTTCAGCACGATAAAACGGTCCAATATGACTTTCAGCAATAATCTTGCCTTTTAAGTCCGCGATCATACGCTTCGCGCCAGGGCGGTTTTTATCCAAAGTGGGTTGGATAACTTTATTGACATAACCATCAACATCTAAAGATGCCAAACTTTTTAAGTTTGATTGAATTGCATCTTCAGTTAATAATCCTTTTACTTCTTGAGATACACTCTGCTTGTTATGAGCAGGAAATAATGAAAAATCTTTAGCCAAGTGTTCTGCTTGTAAGAAAAGTGGGTCAGCCGATAGTGCTTGAGTCTTGTTAGCGGGCTGCTTTTTGCTGGTCATCCTTAGATCCTCTGCTTATATAGCCTCTGAAAATTTTTTTTAGCTCGTAAATATAACTTTGTTAATGGGTAAATTACCATATAAACTAGCTTGGACGCTTTGTTCCATAATTGAGACAGTGAGGTTTGAATGCCCGATTTGAACGGTATGATGCTGTTTGCAGCCGTTGTTAGAGCAAAAGGATTCTCTCAAGCAGCCCGAGAGATCGGACAACCTAAATCAACCATTAGTCGAAAAGTTGCTCAATTAGAAGAACAACTCGGAGTGCGACTACTCCAAAGAGACACCCGAAATTTAAGTCTGACCCAAGTTGGCGCATTATTTTTTCAACACTGTGATTCCATTAGCCATGAAATTGAAGCCGCCAAAGCCACTATTGAAAACACCCATAATGATATTTCTGGATCGTTACGGATAGCAATTCCGGTGTCATTTTCACAAGATGTCATTGGCCATTTATGCTCAAGTTTTATGCGTCTTTACCCCAATATAGAACTGGATATTCAATTTACTGACAGTGATGTCGGTCTTGTGGGTGAAGGTTACGATATTGCCATTAAATATGGTCCATTACAGTCGTCAGATCTTGTTGCTCGATTGTTATTTGAACGCCAACCTATTCTGGTCGCTAGCCCTGGTTATATAAAAGAATTCAGTAGCCCTGCTACACCGCAAGAATTAACCCAGCACAACGGTATTTTACTTGGCACCACCTTATCGGCCCCCATTTGGCCATTAGGAAAAGGCAATCGTAAAATAATGGCGACCTTTAAACGAAAAGTACGAGTCAACAGCGCCAGTATGGTAAAACGCTTAGCGTTGGATAATTATGGCATTGCCATGCTATCTAACACGAGCTGCAAGCAAGAACTCGCAACGGGGAGCTTAGTGCCTATTTTACAAGAATGGCCAATGGAAACCTTTAAAGTTTATGGGGTTTATTCAAGTCGGCGCCAATTAGCCAGCAACATTAGTGCTTTTTTAGACTTTTTCACCAAACGTTATACCAGCCAAGAATCATTGCATTCAATGATGAGTTAAGGATATATAATGGTGACGCCTTACCGAGAGCGTCGCTTCGCGACTGATAGGTTCTAGGAACTCGCAAGCTCGCCAGAGGGCGGTGCTTCGCTCCTTCTAGATGCTAGGTTTTAGGTCCTAGGATCTAGCAGCCGTAGGCGCCCTATTCCTAGCACCTTGAACGCTGTCACTTCTGGACATGCTCAATCCTGCATTTCGAAATCGTTTAGGTATATCACCTCAAACGGCTTAAAATAGGCTGCTTGAGGTGATACCGATTGACTGATAAAGAATGCCAATTCCTTTTACTAAATTAAAAACGATAAGGAAATCGCACGCTAATTTGATAATCTGGGGAGTCTTCAGTTAACCCGGAGCCTATTGAGGTCACCATGGATAAATTAGGTGACAAGGCTAAGGTAGCGCCAATACCCAAATTCGCGGTATTGGTGTCAGTTCGAGGGATTTTCTGCCATTCTCCACCTTCTGGTCTTTGTTTAGTTTTACTGTAAAACCGTTGATTAAAGCTCATACTCAAACTCATTCGCTCGGAAACAGCAAAAGCTAATCCCACGCTGTAATCAAGATAATTACCTAAATCAATTTCACCAGGGCTTAACCCTGTCGCACCGGACAAGTCATCAAATTCCTCTGTAAAGCTAACACCATAATTTAAATTAAAAAATACAATCGCAGGATCAAAGGTTTTTGCTAAGCTAAACCCTGTAGACACGCCCCAAACACCAGAACCCGTTGCCATTTCAGTTGGGTAGGTCAAATTGCCAGAGTCTGATGTTTCAAGCGGGATCCCAAAAGGATCTTTTCCGGTTGGAGCGCGAACCCTGACGTTCCACACCCAATCGGGCCAGTCTACTGATTCAGCATTCATTCGATAATAAACTGCGCCACTGATATCACCAATTTGACCACCACTAATTTTAGCGGTTTCATATCGTTGACTCGAGTTGCCCTCCCCCACAGAGTCATACTGAGTCCAGCGATACAGGTACGGTAAACCGAGCTCAAACTGCCAGTTTTCATTTAAAGTATAGCGGGTGGTGAGATCAAGTTGCGTAGTATTAGTGCGAATACGATCTAAATTTAAATTACCCAAAAAAATGGCATCAAGTGCTAAAAACCCTCTAAGAATTAGATCTTTACGACTGTAGTAGCTATAGGTAAATGAGGGCTCGACGGTAAATTTTCGAGAGAAAACATTATGCGCTTCTTGTAATACGTCATCAGTACTTCTTGCTCTGTCTGGCGTTTTTTTTCGCTTTGCAGTGCTACTGGCGACTACAGCTTGTTGACTTGATTGAGCGCTTGGTCGTTCAACTGATGGGGGGGGAGGAGGCGTTTGCTGTGTCGTAGAGGTGACATTTGTATTGCTGGCTTGGCGGCTTAATGCCTCTTGCTTGAGCACCTGTTGTGCCATCTGATTAATGGCTTGTTGCTGTAACTTAATTTGTTGATTTAACTGAATCAGTTTTTGTTTAAGTGCTGCAATATCTTGTTCAGATAAGGTCGATTGCGAGACAGGTTGAGGATGAGTATCTGCAGCATACGCAGGTACGGCCCATATTCCAGGCAGTATCACTGCGATAGCTGAGGTCCATTTCTTATTCATATATACGTCCTTGGCTTGTACAGAGTAAATCAAAATCCCATAGATGTTAAATCACTGATTTGCCTACCAAGTATATTCGACTCTATCGGTCCAACAGGCATACCATCGTACCTTAGTGTAGACTGATTTATCACTCCGTGATTGAGTCCATTAATAAAAATGCTCTGCACTAACTGGCCGTTGCCATCTTGATAGCTAATTCCTTGGCTCGCATTACCCGAAACCAAGTCAACTTGATAACCAATCGTATTAGCATTAGCCGAAAAAGTAGTGCTGCCATTATGGCTAACAAGCGTTGTCCCCACTGCAACATTGATCCCCTGCAACAAGGGCGTCAAATGACCTTGGGCCATGTCGAATTCATTAACTGCTAGGTTTTCATCGCCGGCGATTTGAATTCGTTGTTGTAACCCTGCCGTTTGCCCCAAGGTATCTAACTGAAACCCATTTTGACTATTAATAGCATTTGGGTCGCTAATAGTAATACTTATCGAGGGTTGATTATCAACTTGAGCAATTTCGATTTGCATACCTACTTGCTGTTGAATACCATTGTCTTGGATAAACTGCGTTTGCATTTGTAAGCCGAAATAATAATCTTGACCACTATTGATGTATTTGCCTTTCATTGAATCAAGTTCAAAGTCTGTTAGCACTTGGCTATGTTTAAACACTGACAGCGAAGGTGAACTGGCCATCACTGGTGCAGCGACAGTCAGTAGTAGCATCATGCATAATTTCATATCTTCCTCCTTAAAGCATATCTGAATAAGAAAAACCAAATTCGAGCAACTCTGCGTCCGTCAGTGGCGACAGAGGGTCGAGTGCTTTAAACGTTAATTTTGCTCTTGGGTGCAGCAAAGGATTATCACGTTGATAATCTTCTCCAATAACCACAAACACAACACCATTCCACTTCTGATTAAACTCTGCCATTGTCATGATCCGATTACCTAAAGCAGGATCGCCTAAATAGACATCTCCGCCATCATAACGTCGAAAAACCACAAAGTGGCTGTAACCACTATCATTAAGTAACACAATGGCAGGGATTTTGAGTAACGACATTTCAGCTTCACCGACTTTATATCCACGCCCTCTTAAACCTTGAGATTGCAGATACCGTTTCATATTAAGCAGTGAAAATCCTTGCTCTTGAACCAATGCCAGATCAGCATGCTCTAACATGCCAATTAACACTTTTTGCTCAGTAATCTCTTGACGATCATAGGCATATTTCAACAGGCTAGCTAGGCTGGCTGCACCGCAAGAGAAATCGGTTCTTTGTTGTATTACATGTTCAAACTTGCGCTCACGTATACTTTGAATAGGTTTAGAATAGGTTCCCATTCCTGGCACGACACCCGTTAATGGAACCTCTGCGGCATAATTGTAGTTAGTCAGACTCAAGCTGAAAATGATCAACAGTGCGATCATCAATTGGGTTATATTGCGCATAAGATGAATCAGGGGGTTGCCCCCCTGCCTTATTCATACCGTTTCATTTAGCATTATTCAGCCGAAATAACGGTTGACGGTCCAGTAATACTTGTCAAGGCTAAGTTGTTTGACTGTAAGTTTCCTGTACCACTCGCCAAGTTAACACCAATGTTACCGGATGCATTTTGGAAAGCACTGCCCCCTAGTAATGAAGTGTTATTAGACTTCTGCACGATAGTTTGGACAAAGAAAGGTAATTGGCCACTAACCGTACCATTTAGAGCAATATCACCCGCTTCGTCAAAGGTCATTACCTCTGAACCGGTTGGATTTTCAGTATCAAAATCAATATGGCCCACTACAGTTCCAGGAGGCACATTATGTGAACCAGCATCTGGACCTTCTTCTAGGATTATTTGAGGATAATAAGGCGTATTGAGCTCCGAAGTTCCCACGTATGTTCCAGAAGCACCTAAGGCAAGATTAACGGTGGCATATTCCACGCTATCCTGAACAACCCCGATGTTCATAGTGCCGTTATGCCCAGTGCTTTGCACATTAGACACGCTGGCTTCACCTAAACGTCCATTATAAGTCGACGCGGCCATATTATTGGCTTGAATATTGTTGTTACCAGCAGCAACGTTGACGCCAATATTACCTGTGGCATTCATAAACGAAGAACCCGCGATGGTTGATGTGTTAGTTGAGGCTTCATTCCAGACACCATTAAAACCACCCATTTGCGTATTAAAAATTTCAGCATCACCAGAGCCAAAAGCAAAACCTGCATCAATAGAAGCTAACGCAGCTGAATTACTTTGCGCATTAAAATCACCAGCTGCTTGGTTAACACCAATATTACCGCTGGCGCCTTCAAATGAACTGCCTGTTATTTTAGCATCATTATCATGATAGTAATTTTCAACCATATTTGCGCTAGTTTCTTGCACGTTTTCAACCACTGCCATGCCTAAACCGTTGGCTTTAATGGTACCTTCAATTTTAACTTTTCCTTCGTATTTAAGGTCTTTAGTTACATTGACGGCTTTATTTAATTCAACACTGCTGTCAGTATCTGTCATTCCGTTAGCGTATGCAGAACCACTCATTATGGCTGCAATACTTAATACTAGAGTGAGTTTTTTCATCTTCCATTCCTCCGATCGATGATTATTAATTCCCGCTTGGTAACTGCAACGAGAACTGGTTAATGGCAACATTATTATTGCCAGAAATTTGATTAACTTGCATCACGCCTTGCGCATCCAAAAAACTGTCTGGAGCAATTTCGGCCTGATAATATGATAATTGATAAGATGAAGGTGCCAATTGGCTCGACACTTGGGTTAGCGCGTCATCGTTTAACCCTTGACCCATGATGGTTTCAAGGGTTGAATCCATGGCAATACTGCCTATATTGGCTTGCATATTTTGCTCACCACTCACTTGATTAATACTTGCTAACCCTTGAAATAATGCAAAAGCTTGGCTGTCTATTACCGTAATGCGTTGCTTGTTGGGTTCTGATTGCGAAGTTAATTGCGGTGATAGGATGTAATTAATCGTTTGAATGGATGCACTGTGGCCTATAGCGTGGCTATTAGACTGAATATTAAAATCGCCAGCGGCTTGATTAATACTTGCCCGACCTGCACCTTGCATCACGTGTGAGCCAATGACACTTGAGTCATCAGCGTAAGATTGCGCAGCTAGCAATAACACACCAAGCGGTATTCCTCGCGTCAATGACAACGGCAATATATTGCGATGTAGTCTGCTAATAATATCCATAAAATATTCCTTCCATACTTGATACAAGGTTATAGCAACCCTTGTGCCAAAGATAAAAGTTTATATATTTCATGTAGATAGTAATTTTAAAATGAAGGGGAATTCTTAATATTAAGAATGTAAATAGCTAGATTATTGATATCTATATTAATTTTATTTTTAGCCTGAATCTTATTCTTAAGATTCGATAAGCAAACAATATGATTATCGCAATGTTAACAAGACTAGATCAGTTCTAAGTCATGCTTGTCCATGAGTCGATAAAAGGTCGCTCTAGAAATATCTAAATAACTTGCTGCTAGTTCAACATGACCATCTGCAATCAAGATTGCTTGTTGCAATGCTTGTTTTTCAGCATTGTCTTTTAAGGTTTTAAGCGAGAGCGCGATATGACGCTTTTTTTCGATATTGATTAACTCTAAGTTTTGAGCAGTGATCTGCTGCGTGTCGCTCAATACAACCGCACGACGAACACGATTAATTAACTCGCGGACATTACCAGGCCATGGATAATTTAATAATGCATGGCAAGCGGACTGCGACAATGGCTTAGTCGCAAGCCCATATTCATCCGAATACACCCGAATAAATCGATTGGCTAAACCGATGATATCATCACGTCTTTCTTTTAATCTTGGAGTTTCAATGGTAATGCCATTTAAACGATAGTAAAGATCTAAGCGAAACTTACCTTGATCAATAGCATTTTCTAAATTGACATGAGTAGCGGCTAAAATACGCACGTCAGCCGATTGCGGCATACTACCGCCAACGGAGTCATACAAGCCTTCTTGTAAAAAACGCAGTAAATTGACTTGTAGTTCAGCGGGTAAATCGCCAATTTCATCTAAAAATAATGTTCCGCCATTAGCCAGTGCAATTTTGCCCTTTCGGGAACTTGTGGCCCCCGTAAAGGCGCCTTTTTCATGACCAAATAACTCAGACTGAATTAATCCTGCCGCCATAGCGCCACAATTAACCGTAACAAAAGGTCCGTCTTTTCTGGCAGATAATTGATGTAACTGGGTCGCCACTAATTCTTTACCCGTGCCAGATTCACCTCTAATAAGCACGGGGATATCGGTCGGGGCCACTCGCCCAACTTGACGGAATAACTGTCGCATGACGTCTGATTGATACGCAAATTGCTCGTTATCTTTACACTGTGATTCAAGCTGCGGAGCATGCTGCTGCTTTAATTTAGACAGACCGAGACCATGACCCAAGCACTTCGCTAATCTTTCAGGATCAATTGGACTGGTGTAAAAATCCCAAGCAAATTGGGCAATAAAAGTGGTAATTTCTGCAATGTCGAGTTGTGGTTTATTTATGAGTACAATGATATGGATCCTGGGATCTAACTCTCTCACCAGGTTAGTGATTTCATTTATAGTATTTTCTGTTCGAAGATCGATTAAGCACAGAGCACAATTAATAGGTATTTTATTTTTATTATACTTATCAATATAGTGAAGTTGAAAGTGTAATCCACAAAGCACCTCGTTTAGCTCATTACACCGAAAACCTGCCATTAATAATGGTTCCATGTTGATATCCTTCCGATACAGTGAACACAAAAGTGCTAACACAAGGTTAGCCAGTGCATTTTATCTATAGATATAACTGGATAATGTAACGTCTTAATCTCAGTTCGGGATAATAAACGTTTATCAAACAGTCCTTTGCTCCGCTAACTGTGTTGCATTGACTTGCAATAGACCGGCTATTGACGCGCCAATGCGCCTTGTTAGCAAAACAAATGACAGGTTTGATAAGAAATAGGCCAAACATTCTGATTTGGACTTACTTATCCCATCTATTAATCCGAGTTGAGGTTACTTAAATATAAACTCAGAGTAATCACTCATCGCTTATATCATCGGTAACGCAATAGATAACAAAGATAATCACTCATAAAAACTATCTTCATCTGACTCAATATTCATCCATGAGCAGAACGACACTTTGCCCGCTTTTAATCACCTTTGTAACGGTTTCTCACCCCAGATTAACCGCAACGATGACTATCTTCAGTGTCTCTGCTATATCCAGCCACATCTTTTTTATGATCTAAGTATGGTATAGATGCATCAATAGTATAGAAAAAATCAGTAATTATATTGATATCACGGTAAGTTTAACGGCCAGACAAATTATCAACATAAATCCATCACTCAAAAATGACCTACACGTGTACAAGTATTCAAAGTGCTATTAAATAGCCGAAACAACTGTGTTATAACTGTCACTTAGAATAAACGTTACCTAGCCTAGCGGGCAGTAACATCGTTAAACATAACCCCAATATGGATATCTAGGGCCCTAAAGGAACCATCATGATTAAACACAGCGCTTTTATAATGTTAAGTTCATTGGTATTAGCCACGCTATCGAATGCAGTTAATGCAGGACAACTCCAAAAAAACATTGAAGAGATGCGTGTATCAAAGGCTGGGCAAACAATGCCGCAGGTGGTTAATCGTTATCAAGCTATCAGTGATACTTTAGAGGTCAAGTTAGCCCAATCCAATGATGAGTTAGCCGTTACCGAAATGGCGGCGCATCAAGGACACAGGTTATGGCAGCAAGCCGTACGCGATGTACAATCGGGGCACAGTGACGATCGCTCGTTGTACTGGAGCCGTCTAAGTATGCGTAACGTTCTAAAGCAAGAAAGAGTCGGATTTAATGTTGCCGACTGGCAACGTGATATTTTGGTCAAAGCGGTTGAGAAATCGTCTCGCGGTTTTAGCGATATTGAATTTTTACCCGATACCCAAATTAATATTTTAGTGACCGGTTTCGATCCCTTTTTTCTTGATAGAAATATTGGCCAAAGTAATCCATCAGGCTTAGCGGCTTTAGCATTTGATGGCTATCGTTTTGAGATTAATGGTAAAAAAGCACAGATAGAAACCGTGATGATCCCTGTGAGATTTAGCGATTTCGACAATGGTATTATCGAATCGTTACTCACGCCCTTTTATCGTGAAAACAGTGTCGACATGGTCTTTACCATTAGCATGGGCCGGGAAAATTTCGATATCGAACGTTTTCCTGGACGTAACCGCAGTGCAGAGGCACCAGACAATTTAAATGTATTAACCGGCGCCAGTCACAGCAATCCTAAAGCGCCGTTATTTAACGGTGGCACTTCTTCCGATGGAAAATTAAATGGCCCTGAGTTTGTGCAATTTTCTCTGCCCGTTGAAGCAATGGCAGCGGTTAAAGGTCATTGGAGCGTCAATGACAATCATCAAATTAACACCTTATCTAGGGGGCAATTTAAGGCATCATCACTGGCTGAATTACAAAATGAAATTTCAGTTGAAGGTTCTGGTGGGGGCTATTTATCTAATGAAATTTCCTATCGCAGTATTTTACTTCGAGACCAATTTAACTTGAACTTACCCGTAGGACACATTCATACTCCACGTATTAAAGGCTACGACTCACAAGTAGAGTCAGACATCGTCGAGCAAATTCGTGCCATGATAGCCGCAGCGGCGAGCACTCTGTAATGTCAAAAGACTAATATAAAATGTCTATGCTTTGCTTGCTTGAGTCTCTCATTGAATATTCGTGTAGGTAAGTGAAGCATTTCATCATGTTTAAAAATATCTTCAATCTCACCCAGCGCGCGCACCAAGCGCTAACGCAAGACATCCATACAAAGGGGTCTTCGTTATCAGTAGGGCCTCGAACCCACCAATCGCCAAACACTGCCGTTAGCGATCCGTTACAACAGCAGATATTGGCCAAAGTCGAAGCAGACTACCAATTAGCAGAGCAATATTTCAAACGTCAATTTCCTCGTCCGAGCGTACATTTTAGCTTACGCGGAAAAAGCGCGGGGACGGCGCATTTACAAACCAATAAACTGCGCTTCAATCCTGTTTTACTAACTGAAAATCCAAATATTTTTATTAACGAAGTGGTACCACATGAAATTAGCCATTTGGTGTGTTTCCATCTATTTGGTAAAGTAAAACCTCACGGTAAAGAATGGCAAAGCGTCATGATGACAACATTTAGTATTACGCCAAAGACCACTCACCAACTCAATATCCAGTCCGTCAGTGGTCAACAATTTGAATATTTTTGCGGTTGTGGCAGTGTGCAATTAACCATAAGACGTCACAACAGAATTGTGCGAGGCCAGACTCAATATCGCTGTCGCCGTTGCCAACAAACATTAACCCCTTTTAGCACCTAACATTATCAATTGCGTCATCGCATGCGATGGATTAACATCAGCCAAAATGACAGGCTAAGCCTGCACTGTAATGATGTTTTTTGTTAATTTTAGGGTTTATTTTGCGCTTATCATCCACACTCTCTTGGTTCTTTTGGGTGTCGCTTCTGTGCGGCATTTTTTCATCCACACTTATCGCGGCAGAACATTCCAGCAGTTTCGGTCAAGCCAAAAAAATGGCTAAAAAGATTTACCAACAACACTTACCACTCAGCACCTTCTATTGCGGCTGCGATATCGCCATCGCAGGAAAATTATGGCAAGCGGATCATGCTAGCTGTGGTTATAAAGTTAGAAAACAAATCATTAGAGCCAACCGTATCGAATGGGAGCATGTGGTTCCCGCATGGGAATTTGGTCATCAACTGCAATGCTGGCAAGACGGTGGTCGAAAAAACTGCAATAAAAATAATGCTGCATTTAAAAAAATGGCAGCCGATTTACACAATCTTGTTCCTGCTGTAGGTGAGGTGAATGGCGATCGCAGCAATTTTCGTTTTAGTGATTGGGGCGGAAAAGCGGATCAATACGGGCAGTGTAAAATGATTATCGACTTTAAAGGCCGCAAAGCACAACCCCCCAAACAAGCAAGAGGGCCTATCGCTCGAACTTACCTTTATATGCAACAAACCTATGGTCTGCAAATCAGTAATAGCCAACAAAAGTTGTTTAACGCATGGAACAAAATGCAACCAATCAGCGCCACGGAATGCCAACGTGATACCTTAATCGCTGCTAACCAAGGTAATCATAATGATTTTGTATTCAAACAATGCCAAAATATCGGCTTAGTTCGTTAATTGACGATCAAGCTCCCCCTTGAACAATTGGTTAAATAAGGTCAACACTGATGAGAGTCCCACGCATTTTTCAGCCCCTAGACAATTTACAACAAGGGCAAACGCTTCAATTAGATGAGGATGGTGTCGCCCATATCGGCCGAGTATTGCGAATGGGTATGGGGGACCACATCAGCTTGTTTAACGGTGATGGTAATGATTACTTAGCTGAAATTATTGAAATAAGTAAAAAACACATCACTGTCAACGTCTTAAGTTGTCAAGCTAACAACAACGAATCAACATTAGACTTGCACTTAGGTCAGGTAATTTCTCGTGGTGACCGAATGGAATTTACGATCCAAAAATCGGTTGAGCTAGGCGTAACAAGGATTACACCCTTATTTTCAGATCGTTGTGGTGTCAAACTTAATGGTGATCGCTTAGAGAAAAAACAACAACAATGGCAAAAAATTGTCGTCAGTGCTTGTGAACAATCTGGCCGCAGTATCGTACCGGTTGTTCGCCCTGCAATGACATTGGCGCAATGGTGTGAAGAATCTACCGAAGCCTTAAAACTGAATTTACACCCAAGAGCTTCACACGGCATTAATGGCTTACAGTTAACCGATCAACACCACAAAGTAAGATTATTAATTGGCCCAGAAGGCGGCTTATCTGACGAAGAAATTGCCATGACCGAAACTGAGCATTTTACCGATATTTTATTGGGGCCAAGAGTGCTGCGTACAGAAACCGCATCATTGACTGCTATTACTGCATTACAAGTTAAATTTGGCGATATTGGTTAACCCAAACCGATATCATCTTGGATATTATTAAGGATAAACACATGATTAAGCTCGGCATTGTTATGGACCCTATTAGCGACATTAACATCAAAAAAGATACCAGCTTCGCGATGTTATTAGCCGCACAGGCACGTGGCTACCAATTGTTTTATATGGAAATGCATGATCTTGCGATGGTCAACGGCAAAGCCATGGCCAACATGCGTGAATTATCGGTAAAGCAAGATGCTAACCAATGGTTTACATTAGGCGAGTCAATTGATACCCCGTTGGCAGATCTTGATGTGATCTTAATGCGCAAAGATCCACCATTTGATACCGAATTCATCTACGCCACTTATATGCTGGAACGGGCGGAAGAAGAAGGCGTATTAATCGTTAACAAGCCTCAAAGCTTACGTGATGCCAATGAAAAACTGTTTACAGCATGGTTTTCTGAGTTTACGCCAGACACTCTTGTGACCCGTGATGCTAAACGTATTCGAGCGTTCCACCAATTGAAGCAAGATATTATTTTAAAACCATTAGATGGCATGGGCGGCACGTCTATTTTTAGAGTGAAAAAAGATGACCCTAACGTCGGGGTCATTATCGAAACGCTCACCAGTTATGGCCAGCAGTTCGCAATGGCTCAAGCCTTTATCCCTGAGATAACTCAAGGTGACAAGCGTATTTTAGTGGTTGACGGTGAACCGGTTCCATACGCATTAGCGCGTATCCCGATGAAAGGTGAAACCCGTGGCAACCTAGCGGCTGGCGGCAGTGGAGTAGCCCAGCCATTATCAGAAAGTGATTGGAAAATAGCCCGCGCCATTGGTCCAGAATTGAAAAAACGAGGCCTTATTTTTGTTGGTTTAGACGTCATTGGTGATAAGTTAACTGAAATCAATGTCACCAGCCCAACCTGCATTAGAGAAATTGAAGCCGCATATGACGTTGACATTACCGGCATGCTTATGGATGCCATCGAAGCCCGTATCAATCAGCAGAAATAGGATTAATCATGCATTTTCTATCTACCTACCAACGAATAATTAGCAGATTATTATTGGTCTCTAGCTTGGTCGTAACGGGTGCAATAGCTGATGAAGTCGTTATTTCGCCTATTGAGGCCAACACAACCAGTAATAATGTGCCGACTGTCGGTCCATCAAGACCGACAAATATTGTTATTATGATTGGCGATGGTATGGGACCTGCTTACACCACGGCCTATCGTTACTATAAAGATAACCCTGAGACAGAAGAGATTGAACAAACGGTTTTTGATCGCTTACTCGTTGGTATGGCAAGCACTTACCCTGCTTCTGTCAGTGGTTATGTAACCGACTCGGCGGCATCGGCAACCGCATTATCTACCGGGGTCAAAAGTTATAATGGTGCTATTGCCGTTGATACCGAAAAACGCCCACTGACAACCTTAATGGAAAGAGCAAAAGCATTAGGCTTGTCAACTGGTGTAGCGGTTACCTCCCAAGTAAACCATGCTACACCTGCGGCATTTCTTGCTCACAATGAAAGCCGGAGTAATTATATTGATATCGCACAGGCTTATTTAACCACCGATGCTGATGTCATCCTTGGCGGTGGCCAGCAATATTTCACCCCAACATTGCTTGAACAGTTCACCGCTAAAGGTTACCAACACATTAGTGAACTCTCCCAACTTGATTCGGTTCATCACCCGAAAGTATTAGGGCTATTTGCCGATGTACAGTTACCTTGGGGGATTAATGATAAAAAAGCGCATAAGCTCAGTCATATGACGCAAAAGGCACTCGATTTACTGTCGCAAAATAAGCATGGTTTTGTGTTATTAGTAGAAGGCAGCTTAATTGATTGGGCGGGTCACAGTAACGATATTGCTACCGCGATGGGTGAAATGGATGAATTTGCAGCCGCGATTGAAGTGGTTGAACAATTTGTTCGTCAAAGTAAAGACACCCTGATGGTTGTGACAGCCGATCATAATACCGGTGGGTTGTCAGTGGGCGCACACGACAAATACGAATGGCATCCTGAAGTACTGCATAAGGTTCAAGCTAGCCCAGATATGATTGCCACGCGTGCTATTGCCGCAGAGGATTGGCAGACCATAACCGCAACACTATTGGGGTTTACCCCAAGCGAAGTAGAATACACTCAATTGCAAACTGCACGTATGCAAGGTAATGAGCCACTTGCTATTGCACTGCGAAAATTAATTGATATTCAATCTAATACCGGTTGGACAAGTGGCGGCCATACCGCCATGGATGTTCAGGTATTCGCAGCGGGCCCCGGCGCCAGATTGTTTAGTGGCCATCAAGACAATGTTGATATAGCCAATAAAATGTTTAGCTTATTACCACAATCGGTACAAACGCCTTAATTGCTGCCTAACACAATCCCCGCTATCAAAGTGGGGATTGTGTTAATATCAGCAGGTATTTTATCACTAGCATTATGAGCAACCAACGTGTTAACAAATCCTTCTCAAGCCTTAATTAGAAACAGCAAATATTTTCATCAACATAATGTGTTAGTGCTCAACTATGAAGCTGATACTTTTGCGCATCAATGTCTTGAGTTTGCAGAGAATGTCACTGCCCTAGCGCTGGATTTTAATCATCACCTAACATTGTCATCCTATGCTAATAATAAATTGCAGTGCTATTTTGGCCATCAACTGCCTGACTCATTAGTTGATACAAAATTTGACACGGTTATTATTTACTTTGCAAAAGCTAAACCGTTAATGGGTTACTTACTGCAACTTGCGGCGCAGCATTTACGTATCGACGGCCAATTAATGATTGTGGGTGAGAATAAAGGTGGGATTAAATCAATTGATAAACTCACGCCTGATTATTACTCCCCCCCCATCAAACAAGATAATGCCCGTCATTGTTTAGTGTATGTCAGTTATTTAACTCAAGTAGCACCCAGGCTATCAATCAGTGATTGGGTAAGCCAATATTCATTAGATACACCACAAGGTAAACTGCAAATTTGCAATGTGGTAGGGGTCTTCAGTGAAAAGCGTCTCGATCAGGGCACCGAACTATTACTGTTGCATTTACCAAACAACTTGCACGGCAGAGTCCTCGATTTTGGTTGTGGTGCAGGGGTCATTACGGCGGCATTGCTAAAAGCCAATCCAAAGCTAGCCATGGAATGTATTGATATCAATGCGATGGCATTGCTGTCGTGTGAATTAACCCTTGCAGCCAATAATATGCACGCAAAAATCTATCCTTCCGATGGGTTTCATCAGATCGACGGCCAATTTGACGCCATTATCTCTAATCCACCGTTTCATGATGGTTTGGCCAGCACTACCGACATTGCTACCCAGTTTGTTAAAGCCAGCGCAATCAGTTTGGCGCCTAAAGGAGTCTGGCAAATTGTTGCTAATCGCCACCTGCCCTATGCTGATACCATTGCGACTCATTTTGGTAAAGTGAATGTGTTGGCTGAAAACAATAAGTACAAATTATATTTCCATCAACGTTAATCCCAAGATCGAACCTCCCGTGACACAGCTTCAGTTATGGACAACAAAGCTAGCTTACTGCTGGAAATGGAGATTAAAATCGGCTAAATTTACTGCAAGGTAAAATAGTGAACATTTTTGAATTTATGTCGTTACTATTTTATTTCCAGTATTGATCTGATATAAAAATAACAACAAAGGATGCTATGTTAGAGCCTTCACTAATCGCACTAAGCGCAGATAAAAGTAAAGCCGAATTACGCATAATTCCCAATACTCATGGTCCCGTGCTAGAAGAGGATATCAACGCCTTACTAACACAGGCAACTTTTGCAATGTTGTTTCCCATTGCCCCTGCCATTAATAAAGCGGTCACTGAAGTCAATGCGCTTTGCGGCCAAAATCTAGGGGATCACGAACTGTTTTTTGCGATAGCTGAACGTAAAGATGGTGCAGTGGACATCAATATCAATGACGATAAAATGCAAGCTAGTATGAAAATCACCTCAGCTTGGGGCGGTAAAGACATCACCCTATCAGACGTACTTAATACCCTCAAAAATCAAAAAATTAAAATGGGCTTAAGTAAACCTAACATTATGGGGTTAATGCAACGCTTATCGATTTTACCACCAGGGGAATGCTGTGAGGGCGTTATCGCCTGCGGTAAAGCGGCAGTGAATGGCGAAAATGCCACATTAACCCGTAAGGTAGCTCTGGCGCGAGAACGTTTATTACAACCTCAAGAACGTGAAGACGGCTCGGTCGATATGCGTAATTTAGGCGCATTAATTACCGTTAAGCCCACCGATATATTAATGATTAAGACCCCAGCAACCACTGGTAGCCCAGGATTCAATATCCATGGTGATGTACTGCAACAAATCACAGGTCAAGACAAACCCATGGAGCCCGGTACAGGCACCGGCTTACACCCTAAGGATCCAAACAAACTCATCGCCACAGTTCCAGGCCAACCGGTTGAAAACCGTCAAGGCATGCAAGTCGACGATATACTGCAAATTAAAGATGTTGATGTTCGCTTTGGCCATGTGAATTTTAAAGGTAGTATTTTAATTACCGGCGATGTGCATGAAGGGATGGAAGTCAAAGCCAGTGGTGATGTTACCGTCATGGGGTTTGTTGACTCAGCCACCATTGAAGCGCAAGGTGACGTTATTGTCAGCAAAGGCATCATTGGTCGGTTAATTAAAGACCAAGAGCTCAGTACCAAGATTACCGCCACCGGCCAAATTTGTGCCCAATTTGTACAATATTCTCATCTAGAAGCACAGGGCAATATTTTAGTCACTAAACAGTTGTTACACAGTCATTCAACGTCAGGAGGCTGCATTACCGTCAGTGATGCTCAATCACGACGCGGTGACTTAGTCGGCGGTAAAGCCACCGCGGCAAAGGGGATTAGGGCTATTGTGCTTGGCGCTAAAGCCAGTACCAAAACCGAACTATTTTGTGCTATGCATCAAGGTGAACTAAAGCTACAACTCAAAGAACTGGATGCCGGCATCAAAGGCATGGTTGTCGCCGGATTAGAACTCGAGGCCAGACTGCGTAAATTGCCCCCCAAAGCTGAATGGCAAAGTGATGCGGGTATGGTAGAGCAAGTCAAAATGATGCTTGACCAAAAGAAGCAGATGACCGAGGAGCAAACAAAGGAAGAAGTAGAATATAATCAAAATCTTATTGAAGTAGAAAATTACTATAATAATTACTTTATCAAAGCAGAAAAATACATTTTTAATAACGTGGAAATTCATATTGGCAATGCGTTTAATCGCACCCAACGCGAACATGCCTCATGTGTTGTTAAAAATGTGAATCAAGAAATTTCATACGATTACAGCAACCGTTAGCAGATTAAACCAACCCACATTGATTTACAGGTAACTATGCAACACATACATTGGCCCGCCATACTGCAATTTGATCAAGATGATGAATTAATGTATCTGGCAAACCACCAAGACTGGTTAAGCTTTATTTGCGCCAATCAATTTACCGTCTGCTTGCACGATAAACTGATCGACACCGCAGGTTGCATTTACCACATTGAAACCGCTGAACAAGTCGACGTTGCCAACAATAATGTGGCACAACTCCCCTACTTGGTGAAACAAGACCAGCAAATGAACGTACTGCAAATGTTGCCTCTTGTCCGTCAATTTGGCCAGTTTCAAGGCCATTGTTGCAGTGCAAAGATAATCTTTACGACCGTTGAACAAGGTATCGCCACCGTTGCCGAATTAGAACAGCTTTATTAAAAGCGTGACTTCCGCTTTAGATAACAGCCCATATCACAGCGTTTTTACTGTTATCAACCTTAACCTTACCGACGTAATGCTTAGCTTAATCACTCAGTCATAAACCTAAGATTAAAATTAAGATTAACGAATATAATTGTCGAACCCATTGAGCTAGTGACATCGCTCTGGCAAAATGCCCGATGCTCAACGTCCATAACCCCAGAGAATCCTTAATGGAATTATTAAATATTGAATGTCTAGGTAAACGTCTGCGATTAGAAGGCTCGATTGCGGGTTGGCAGCAACTTTATTGGGACAATCAACTGGTATCGCAAAAGTCTGCGAGTGCTTCCGACCAAGCCTTTCATATCCATTCATTTGAACTGACAACGCACACATCCGTCCCGACTGAAACCAATACTAACGATGACGAAACCGTTAAGCCAAGTATTGGTTCACTTCCAGTACGATTAGAAATCGATGTTAACTGGCAGCCATTCCAGCTTGATTACTGCTTATTAATTGATGATGAAACCATCACCCAAGGGCAAAGAACCGTTGAAGAGATTGAACGTCAAACCCCTGAAGTCGCCGCGGTAAAAACTCAAAAAATCAGTGTTGTTGGACTTGCATCATTAGGTTTTAAACTGTTAAAAAGTGCCAAAGTGGTTAAAGTCCTTTTTGCTGGAGCTAGTGTTGCAGCCTATTCTTGGCTATTTTCATTTCAATTTGCCTTAGCACTCATCGGTTGCTTAATGTTCCATGAATACGGTCATATTCGAGCAATGAAGCATTTCGGTATGAAAACAAAAGGTATCTATTTAATCCCTTTTGTTGGTGGCTTAGCGTTAAGTGATGAGCGGATCAACACCCGTTGGCAAGACGTGTATATTTCAATTATGGGCCCCACTTTTGGGCTGATTTTATCAATTATTTGTGTCGGACTTTATTGGATAACAGGTAACATATTCTTTGCTGGGTTAGCGGCATTCAATGCCCTGCTAAATCTATTTAATTTACTGCCCATTTTACCGCTTGATGGCGGCCATATTCTGAAAAGTATTAGCTTCTCCATGAACAGCTTAATTGGCCTGGTCGCCTGTGCCGCGGGTGCCGCTATAGGGGTCTTTATCAGCTATAGCTTAGGCTTAGCGCTTCTCGGCTTTTTGCTGCTTATTGGCAGTATCGAAATCATTGTCGAATGGCGTGGACGCCACCAAAGCCATTTATTACCCTTAGATCGTTACGGACAAATTTTCTCTACCGTATGGTATTTGCTCACAGTGGCAAGCTTAGTAGGTATTATTTGGTACTTTGCCGCTTCAGGCGACGAGATGTTGGCCATTCCACTGCAGATTTTAGGCAGCTAATTAACCGCCCATATAATGAGTTCCTATTACAACGTTTCTATTTCAGAGAACTCAAAACGGATAATAATAATGCCTGCAATATGCAGGCATTATTATAGCTGTTTTACAAAGCAACACCGAGAGGATTTAGTATCAAAACGGGGGGTTGATAACATCACATTAGTGGGTTATCGAAAACACCTTGGTCATCACCTTATACAGTTCAGTCCCTTGGTGAACTGACGCTGAAGCAAAGTGTAAAATTGGCACGCAATCCATGGGTAAACTAATGGCTTGATAAGCCTGTTCAGTGCCATAAAGATCAATGCGTAAAATATTCACCAATGGTTGCCCTGCTGCTAACGGCTCACCCAGTACCGCGCGATATTCGATTAAACCAGCTTTAGGTGCATGAAACTTTTTGTAGTCACATAAGTAACAACCAAATCGAGGCATATCTGCTGGAGTGACTTTTTCAGCAATCACACCACGATAACTTAAATAAGCCAATATGCCTTTGGCATCTTCTAACGCGTCGGCTAAATCAATTCGTTCTTGACTGGCGAGCTCTAAGGTAAATGCAGACACGGGTACCGAAAACTCACGACCTTGGCTCGCGGCATATTCGGTTAACTGCCACCATGGACAAAACGTGGCTTCATCCATCGCTCCGCCAAAACTATTAGGCATAATCAGCGTGTATGGGATCGAAAAAAATCTCGCCGCATCCGCATCATACTCAGGGCAATACAAATGCTTGCACGACTTAGGCCCAGTATGTAAATCAAGCACTATATCTGCTTGATGTGCCATGGTTTGTAAACTCACAGCCAACCGATGACCGGTAGAGAGCCCAAAAGGGAGCTCCAATCGAGCCTGACAAGCTCCAACCAACATTGAACGATAAGCCTGAAACAGTTCATTATCGTTTAAATGTTGATGCTCGGTATACCAAGCTTGCACCTTGATGTTGTGATCAAAATACTCTCGGTTCCAATTCACCCCAGTTATCGGATCAAACCGTCCTAAGGTAAACTCACCACTCTTTTGATTAATCCCTAATGGATTGGCCAATGGCGCAAGCGTAATATCACCTAGTACTTGATAACCTTCTAACAAGGTCATCAGTTGATAAATCACTGCATTTCCCTGCACTTCGGCACCATGAACATTGGCCTGAATATAAACGCTGGGCGAAAACAACTCACTGCCAGAGAATGTATATAACGGCACGGTCAATGCTTGCCCCGTCGCCAGTTCTCCGACCTGCACTGACGATTGTATTGCTTTAGTCATATGATGATACCAATCTCATTAAATATCTGGTCAGTTCAGAGTCTCTCAGGTTTTTCAATTCAAGGCGCATTGATGTAGAAATGGTTGTTCCCTTTTAAATCGATGCAACACAGAAGTGGAATACCTGAGAGACTCCATTCTGGCGGGTTTCAAAGTACTTTATGCTTCGTTAGATATTTTCAAAATACGACGGCATGGATGCTGGAGGTAGAGTAACGCAGGAGCTTGTTACCGAGAATAACTATTCGCTTCAATCATCTGCCTTGCCTACAGCACTTTGAACTCCCGCTGAAAGATCGCATATTTAATAGGATTGGTATTACTCAAACAGATTTTGATGCAAGGCATTAACCACTTGCGCCGCTTCCGACTCTGCCACTAGGACACATAAATTATGTGGGCTGGCGCCTTGGCAAATCATCCTTACATTATGGTTTTCCAGCACCTTAAATACGCGACTACAAACACCCGCAGTCGATGCAATACGATTACCTATAATGGCGATTAAGGCTAAGTTCTCTTCGACGCGAACACCACAATGCTGCGATAACTCTTGCAATAATGACTCACTTAACAAGCCGTGTCCGCTCGAATCAGAACCGGTTTTATCTAAGGTCAATGCCACGTTAACTTCAGAGGTGGTAATGAGATCCACCGAAATTTTATGTCGAGCTAAAGTCGCAAACGTTTCTGCTAAAAAACCCTGAGCATGTAACATTTGTAAGCTATGCAAGTTAAGTAATGTTTGATCGCGGCGCAATGCCACAGCTCTAAATACTGGGGTATCGTCTACTTGATGGCGGATCCAAGTTCCGCCCATTTCAGGGGCTTTACTTGATCCCACAAACACCTGAATTTTTTGTCTCACAGCCGGTAAAATGGTGGCGGGATGCAATACTTTAGCGCCAAAGGTGGCCATCTCAGCCGCCTCATTAAAGCTAATTTCGGCAATGGGACGCGCATTAGGGGCAAGCCGTGGATCAGTGGTATAAATACCGGCGACATCGGTCCAAATTTCAACCGCTGTGGCACGGAGCGCTTCAGCCAGTAATGCCGCCGAATAATCACTGCCACCACGGCCTAATGTTGTGGTTCGGCCACTGTCATCAGCTCCAATAAATCCTTGGGTGACAATGATATAACGAGCAAGTAAGGGTTTTAAAAAATCACCAGCAAGCGTTGAAATGACTTCAATCTGTGGTTCTGCACGGCCAAAATAGCTGTCGGTACGCAGCACCTGACGCACATCGAAATGATTTGAAGCGGTGCCTTTTTCCCGAATAACCGCTGAAAATAAAATCGATGAACATTGCTCACCCGTTGACAGCAATTCGTCCATAATCGCTTTGCTGCGATCAAGTTCTAACGATTCACTTAATACTGACATTCGGCTCAGAATTTTATCAATACTGGCCGCCACGTCTTGTGGACGGCCTAATTCATCGAGAATCGCATATTGAATTTGAGCAATTTGCTTAAGGAGTACTAGTCGTCGTTCATCGTTGACATTAGCTTGAGTCAGCTCAACTAATAAATTGGTGACACCACTGGAGGCACTCACCACCACGAGACGAGTGGCTTGGTTAGCCAAGACAATATTGGCACAACGACTCATAGAGGCGTAATCAGCAACCGACGTACCGCCAAATTTGGCTACGACTAATTCTGATGTGGCTATTTCAGGCACCACGGTTTCAAGAACAACAGTTTCAGAGATAATGCTCATACTGATGCCTCCGCAGTTTGCCAAAGACTAGAAAATAAGACGTGATTTACTAACATGATATACGCTCCGAACACACTACGTTCGAAGAGCCTGGTGCTAAGATAACGCACCCTTATAGAAGGGAAACAGCAATCATCACCAGAAGCTCTCCACCAAAAAAAGGTGACAATCGTTAGGATTCAGCCTAAACGACCGATATCAATGTTCGCCAAACAAACTGATACCTCGGCGCTAATCTCCATCATAAGTTGTCATCGGACTGGCATCCTCTCACTTACTACCTAGTTAACGCTCCTCTTCTGTTTCTCCCGAAGGAGAGCTGTTGAAAATAGCAACAAATGCCCTAACAAGTCAATCAACAAACCCAGTAAAAAAACACTGTTTTGATAAAAATATCTTTGTTGTTAGATAATCTGTCGTAGCGATAGCGGATCTGTCATTGTTCTATATTAGAAAAAAGCCAATATATACGCAAAAAAAACCAAATAACGCAATTAATCGAGACAATATATATTTTATTGTCTCGATTAATGACTCAAAACATTCAGTAGCGATTAAGCGCTCTAAATTAACCCAGCGCTCATCCAGTATAGAAACTAATCTCTGGCAGTTCATTAACCAGCCGTAATCGCTGATTAAATGCGCCCATTTCAACGTCAGGTTTGATGGTATCAAGACACGCAACCAGAGATATCAAACCTTGATTAACGTAATAAATTGCATGTTGATTAAACTCTCTTCCTAGCTCAACAGCCTGTTCTTTATCAATAAAAACTGCCCAGCTTTTTTCCATATGTGACCAATCAGCGGCCGCACCGATTAAGGCACGATAGGGCCGATTATACTGTTGGATTTTAGATTGAAGCTGATGATCAAGTAAACGATTTTGACTCGGTGAGAGGCTAGTCCCCCGGGGGTTATGAGCGGTAACTATAGCAAATGGGAAATCATTAGAAAGGCGTTGGGTGAACAAAAAATGAGTCGTTTGATATTCATACCACAATGTATCGATAACATTTTCCATAATATTTTTTCGTTAATTAAGCCAAAATGAGTCTAACAATTAGGTTAGATATCGAAAAGATTTGCGATCTAATCACCAGTTTAATACTTAAAAATCATTTATTATTATCAACTTAGTAATATTAATCTTTTATATACTTGACTGTTATATTAATTTTTTAACATTTAATTTGTTAACAAATGCCTAAAACGAGTACAATAGCATCACGCACTATTAAATCATTGTAGCAAAGTTGGCTACATACACCTGAAAATCTCAGCATATATTGTTGTGAGCGTGAAGATTTATTGATGTAAAGTTTACAGTCGTACTAAATTTGTTCTACATTTGATAAAACATTAATACGATTAAATAAGTTTGCGACAGGAAGGAACTATCTTTCTAAATGGCATTCATAGTAAGTAAGCCTAGGTGCAACAAATTTTACACCACTTTTTACACCATCATGCATAAGTGTAAACGCGTACCTTAGCGTAATGGCAATTAGTTAACGCAAGCAGACTCAGTAACCCGCATTAAGCGTTACGTCATCGAGTTTATAGAGAGTGTTTAATTCAGGGTAGACATAGATAAACACCCAAAAATATCGGAATAATAGCGCATATGTTAACGCGCTATTGCAATCTATTAGCACACCGTGGCTAGAATCGAATTTTATAAAATCAGGTATATATTATGCAAAATCCGCACATTTTAATTGTTGAAGATGAAGCAGTAACTCGTAATACATTGCGCAGTATTTTTGAAGCTGAAGGCTATGTTGTCACCGAAGCCAATGACGGCGCAGAAATGCATAGAGCCATGCAAGAAAACAAGATAAACCTTGTTGTTATGGACATTAACTTACCAGGTAAAAACGGCTTATTATTAGCACGTGAACTACGTGAAATTAATAACATCGGTCTTATTTTCTTGACCGGTCGAGATAATGAAGTTGATAAAATTTTAGGGCTTGAAATTGGTGCAGATGACTATATCACTAAACCATTCAACCCTCGCGAATTAACGATCCGTGCCCGTAACCTGTTAACTCGCGTTAATAATGCGGCGGCGGAAACCGAAGAAAAAGGTTCTGTTGAGTTTTACCGCTTTAACGGCTGGAGCCTAGAAATTAATAGCCGCTCTTTGGTTACTCCACAAGGTGAATCTTACAAGCTACCACGCAGCGAATTTCGTGCGATGCTTCATTTTGTTGAAAATCCAGGCAAGATTTTAACTCGTGCTGATTTACTGCTAAAAATGACCGGCCGTGAGTTAAAACCCCACGACCGCACTGTTGATGTGACGATCCGTCGTATCCGTAAGCACTTTGAAAGCTTACCTGACACGCCAGAAATCATCGCGACTATTCACGGTGAAGGCTATCGTTTTTGTGGCGACTTAGAAGCTTAATCCGCTTAAGTTAACCGTTTAAGTTAACCGCAATAAAAAACCAGGTGGGTCTCACCTGGTTTTTTATTGTCTGCTTTTTAGCTAATCATTTAAAAATATATCGCTTATTTTAACTGTTGATCTAAAAATGCCGCTAATGATTTATACAAATGATTACGTACTTTCTCACCGCGCATTGAATGCTTAGACCCCGGGTAATCCATCATCTGGAACAATTTACCTTCATCTTGTAATGCCTTATACACTCGAGTGCTGTTTTCAAACAGTACATTGTCATCAGCCATGCCGTGATACATCAATAAGCCCGACTGATAATCTTTGACGTAAGGTAAAATACTGCTGGCGTCGTAACCTTGTTTGTTGGTTTCTGGGTTGCCCATATAACGTTCAGTGTAATGGGTATCGTACAAACGCCAATCGGTTACGGGTGCCCCCGCTATAGCGGCTTTAAAATAACCTGGCGCCTTAAACTGACTCATTAACGCCATGTAGCCGCCATAACTGTGGCCATAAATGGCAATGTTATCACCATCAACGAAAGGTAAACTGCGTAAGTAATCTACCCCGACCTTTTGGTCACTCACTTCCGCATCACCCATATTTTGATAAATCACATGCTCAAATTGAGTACCACGATGAGCCGAACCCCGGTTATCTAACTGGAATACAACATAACCTTGCTGCAGTAAATACTGAGTAAAATAATCCGCTTCGCTCCAGCTATTGACCACTAACTGCGCATGCGGCCCACCGTATACCCTGACCACAACCGGATACTGTTTAGCTGCATCAAAAGGAACCGGTTTAAATAATCGATACTGCAGTGCTTGGTTATCTTCAGCGGTTACTTGACCAAACTCAGGCATTTGCCATAAACCCGCATAATCATACAGAGGATGGTTGTTATCAATTTCATTTTGCTCAACCCAAGCTAACTGCTTGCCAGTATCATTGTGTAAACTTATTTGTGGCGGTTGCTGTAAGCTACTAAAGTAATCTAAATAAACCGGCTTTTTATCCGCAAATACTGCCTCATGCATACCTGATGCTTGGCTAATTCGCTCAATGGAGTCCATACCTTGTTTCAAGTTAACCCGATACAAATGACGCTCGACCACGCTGTTTTTACGACCGCTAAAATATACCCAGCCCGTGGCTTCATCGACAAATTCAAGCGCATCGACCGCCCAATCACCTTGGGTTAACTGTTTAAGTTGCTTACCTTGTAAGTCAAATAAGTACAGGTGATGAAAACCATCACGTTCAGAGCCCCAAATAAAGGCCGATTGTTGCTTGAGAAAGTGCAAGTCATTGTTTAGGTTAACCCAAGCGTTACTGTGTTCTTCGATCACCGTTGTTACTTGTTTCGGTTTGGTTATCGAAGCTATGCGTAAGTCCAATGTTTGTTGATCGCGGCTTTGCCATTGAAATGACACCCGTTGACTGTCTGGCAACCAATCAACACGAGGTAAATACATGTCTTTTTGTTTGCCTAAATCAATCCAGTTTATGCTTCGATCTTTTAAGCTAACCACTCCCAACTCAATCTCAACGTTAGCTTTGCCAGCATAAGGGTAACGCTGATCGGTTAATTTAATACCGTCGGCATAAATTTCATTACGGGTCACTAACTCAACACCCGTTTCATCGATTCGAGTAAAGGCAATAGCAGACTCATCGGGCGCCCACCAATATCCTGTCATGCGATCCATTTCTTCTTGGGCGACAAACTCTGCCATGGCATTTTTAATCGGCCCTTTACCATCGGTCGTTAACGCACTGACTTTGTGTGTGTCTAGGGCTAATATAAATAAATTTTGATCGCGTACAAACGACACAAAGTGGCCTTTAGGTGACAAACGCGCATCGGTGGCAAAGCCTGCTCCAATGGCTAATTCAACCACGTTATTCGTTGGAACATCAAATAAGTACAATTTACCCGCAGCCGGAATTAAAATATGTTGGCTGTCTTCAGACCAAAAATACTCCATGATCCCTTGGCCATAAATACGTTGGCGCTCACGGCGAGCTTTCTCTTCATCAGACAATTCCCCTGCGTCTAATTGTTCCGCATTAATCAACACGCTGCGCTTACCTGTCGCGATATCCATTTGCCATAAATCATAGAAATGCTGGTTATCAGCTCGACTCGATAAATAAGTCACCCGCTTACCATTAGGTGACAAGGCTAATCCACGAGGACTTGAACCTGCTAATGCCGGTGACGCATGAATACGCTCAATGGTCAGTGGCATATTATTACCTGGTATCGCAGTCAATGTCGCGGTGGTAGATGAGTTCATAATGCTGCCTTTAACGTTTGCTGTTACTGAAAAAACCGGGCTGGAAAAAAGAAGTGGCACGACAGATACTGCCGCTAAAGCATGATGCTTCCATGTTGTTGTCATTATTATTAATCCTTGGGCAATTCAATCCGCCCACATTTTGCCTTAATTTGCTCTAAAACCAAAACCCGACACAACAATCGCTGAAATTAGCGCTATTGTGGGGTATGATTTGCTGCATAATAATGTACAAAATCGACCTTAAACCTCACACATGTCATAGGAAATACCATGCAGACTTTGGCACAAACCCTTAGCGCACAATCCGTAAACTCGTCTTTAACCCAATTATTATTCACCTTAGCGGACACCTCAAAAGCCATTAGTGTTGCGGTTCGGCGCGGCGCCTTAGCAGGCGTTTTAGGCGCAACCGATCAAGAAAACGTTCAAGGCGAAACCCAGAAAAAACTGGATGTGATCACCAATGACATGCTTAAAAATGCTCTCAAAACCGATGGCCATGTTCGCGGTTTAGCCTCAGAAGAAGAGGATTACGTGGTTGAAGTTAATACTCAAGGTGAGTACCTAGTGTGTTTTGACCCGCTCGACGGCTCGTCAAATATTGATATCAATTCACTCGTCGGCACCATTTTCTCGGTATTACCCGCACCCGCTGGAGAGTTAAATGAGCAAAGTTTTTTACAAGCTGGGCGTAAACAAGTGGCAGCGGGTTATGTATTGTATGGCCCATCAACCATGATGGCGTTAACCACTGGCCAAGGTACTCAGTTTTATACTCTCGATCCCGACAGCCAAGAATTTTTACTGACCGACGATAACGTGCAGATCACCCCAGACACGGCTGAGTTTGCCATTAACATGTCAAACCAACGTTTTTGGGAAGCGCCAATACAAACCTATATTGCTGATTTGTTACTCGGGGAAATAGGCCCACGCGAGCAATCGTTTAACATGCGTTGGATTGCGGCAATGGTCGGTGATGTGCACCGAGTATTGTGCCGTGGCGGTATTTTTACCTACCCTACAGATAACAAAAATCCAGCCAGACCATTCAAATTGCGCTTAATGTACGAAGCGAACCCAATGGCGTTACTGGTTGAGCAAGCTGGCGGAAAAGCATCAACGGGTTATGAAACCATTTTGGATATTCAGCCAACGGCAATCCACCAGCGTGTTGCGGTAATTTTAGGCAGTGCCAACGAAGTCGATACTTGCTTAAGCTACCACGGTATTGATTACAGCGAAGAGCCATCAATTGATTAATTAAGTATGTTGTAGAAAAACCGCCTGTTGGCGGTTTTTTCATTTCTGCGCTGCAGTTGAACTCATTGATGATCTGACTGAAGCGAATAAACACAGTTAACCAAAATACAAATTTGAATCATTAGGCAAGAGTAAAGAAGCATTTCTTTACAATAACTTAAATACCCACTACGTTATTGAAAGGGTATTAATAAAGGACTATAACGATGCCGCCCGCCAGATCATCGAATAAAAATAAATATATTGCGGCGGTTTTACTTTTACTGCTTATTAGCATGAGTGCTTATGCTTATCTGATGCCCACTAAAGCCCCAGCAATAGAAACTGGCACTATTTTAGTGCTTCCAGTGCAACTGGCAACAGGCAGCACAGACTCGCAATGGAATCCCTATGCCGCGATGGATGTGCTTATCAATCAGCTAAATGTCGGTGTTAGTTACCCATTACTGCAAACCGAAGATATTATCAATATCATCTCGCTTATCTCTAATGATCACTTGAGCCAAGCTGTCGATATTAAGCAATTAATGGCCGTCTCCGGCGCGGGATTAGTGATTGAATCCCGTATTACCAGCGCCAATAATCAATATCAATTAGCGTTTACATTACATCAGCAGCATCATACAGAAGCGGGCGTCGTTAACGCTTCAAGTATCGAGCAAGCTATATTAGCAACATCAAGCTTGATTACTCAGCAGCTCAATCCACAACACAACCCACAACACAATAAGACAGCAACTCAATACCATTCACGCTATAGTACACCGCTGTTGTTCAGTGCAATGACACAGCTACAACTTGGTGACACTAAGGCTGCTGAGCAGCACTTATCCAAGCTCATACACTCCACACCCGACAACTTAGTTGCCATGCGTCTACTGGCCAGCATCCAATTGCAGCAACATCAATATGAACAGCTTAATACCACATTGATAGCAGCAATCGACCAAGCTACACATCAGCAAGATGAGCGAGAGCTAGCCAGACTCAGATTGTTATTAGCGCAAAGCTACACCGAAACCGACAGGATAGAACAAGCATTAGGCGTACTTACCATTGCAAAAACCAATGCTGCTAAAGTGAAAGACTGGCTAACATTGGGCTATATTTCACAGCTTGCAGGCATGATAAACCAGCGCATAGGTCGTAATGATAAAGCCAGGGAGCAGTTTAAAAAAGCCATTGAATATCATCAAATGATGAACTATCCCATCGGGCAAACACAGGCGTTGAATGAATTGGCAGAACTTGAGGTGATTGAGTTCAACTACCCACAAGCTTACCGCTATATTAATCGCTCTTATGAACAAGTTGCTCATCGCGGTTTAGATAATTTAGAAAAGTCTACATTCAAGATTATGACCAAGATAGAAAATAAAATGCAGCATAGATAGCATCTACTATATTCGACACAACAGGTTCGTAAACATAAGACCTTAAACATAACACTTTAAACATAACACTTTAAACATAACACCTTAGACATAAAAATGGCCTGCTATGCAGGCCATTTTATTAATACAGCTAAACGAATCTTATACTTTCTCAGCTGCAATTTTTGCAGTCTCAAGCTGATGCGCTTGTTCAGTTTGATCGACAATGGTTAATACCGCAGTATCACCAACCACGTTACATGAGGTTAATACCATATCGATAATACGATCTAATGCCGCGACAATCACAAATGCCTCTACTGGTAAGCCTAATTGGTAAATCAGTACCCCAATCATCACCATACCACCACCAGGCACACCACCTGCACCCACTGACAATAAAAACACACTAAACAGTAACGACGGGATTTGATCATTGCTGATTGGCATACCAAAGGCGTTAGCCACAAAGAATATCGCAATAGTAATGTAAATCGACACCCCGCCCATGTTCATGGTTGCACCCAGTGGCACACCAAAACCAGCCACCGCTTGACTCACACCTAGCTTGTCAGTAAGGGTACGCATGGTTACCGGAATAGTGGCGTTTGAGCTAGCGGTAGACAATGAGAATAGTATTTGTTCTTGGGTTTTTTCTCTGAACGTTTTCGCTGAAATAGGGGTGAATAGGCTGACAGCAAATGGATATACGATAAAAATCCAAATCAATAATAGGGCTAAAATAAGCACTAAATATTCAACAACACTGACAAAAATTTCAGGTTCTAAGGTTGCACCTAATTTAAACATCAAGGCAAATACCCCGTATGGCGCTAAACTCATTACCACCGAAATTAAGCGCATCATGATTTTATTGGCAGTTTGAAACCCTTTTACCGCCCCCTCAACGGAATGCCCCAATGATTTGATCACGCCGCCTATTAATAGCGCCATAAAAATCACTTGCAGCATATTGCCAGAGGTGAAGGCTGAAAAAGGATTATTTGGCACTATACTGACAATTAACGACATTAAATCTGGCAGTTCTGTCGCGGTAATATCCAGCGAACCGCTGCTCGACATATCCACCCCTTTACCGGGTTCAAATACCATCGCGACGGTAAATGCAGCTAAAATGGCTATCATGGTATTGATAATATAAAAGCCAAAGGTTTTACCACCTAAACGGCCAAAGCTTTTTAAATCTTGTAACTCACACACACCGCAGACAATACTCACAAACACCAGTGGGACCACTAGCATCATGATCATATTGACAAACATAGTGCCGACACCACTTGCCAGACTCACTAATGTGCCACCAAAAAAAGCATTATCGGCTAATAAAAACTGCACAATACTGCCAAGCACAACCCCTAGAAATAGACCGATAAAGATCCGTGCTGAAAGTGATTTTGTCATTTTTTTTCCCTTCGAAATGCAACATCGGTTGCTATTTATTATTATTGCACCCAATCCTAGGTGTGTTTTATTATTCGAGCGCAGTGATATTGAGACATTGACACCGATAATTCAATCATCATTAGAACAAAGCTGACCACTTATACTCTGTATTAATTGAACACACCCACAAAGAGCATAATAAACAGAATGTTGACTATGATAAAACCTTGAATGATGAGTGTTGAACTGTGGTAAAAACCCACTTAACACAAGTTCAATGGTGCTTAATTAGTGGTGAGTACTTAATGGCTGATGGTCAACAATGATCATAGCGGCTAAAAGTGCAGTAACGACAATACGAGCTTTTTTGCTTGCATGTGCTGTTGCTTAATACTGACGTGATAACGCACAACCCAAGCTACTAGCTGGTCCCAATCCGCTGATAAACCTATGGCGTTGGCAGTATCATCATAGGTCAATGAGCTAAGCGAATGTTGATGTGATAAAGGCGGTTGATGAGTATGTGTCATCGGCGCCACATTGTTGTTAGCGGCCAATATCTTGGTCAGATAAGCTAACTGACGATGCTGCTTATGAAAGTCTGCCGTTGAATTAATTTGCGGCAACGCCAATAGTGTCGCCGGTGCACGGAGGGCTAATTGAGGCACAATGAGACGTTGGCAATGATCTAGGGTGTTGGCGATCATTAACCCAGCGGGATCCAAGTCGGTAAAGGCAATCACCTGTATTTTTGTCGGGTTAATTAAGTGTAAAAAGCGCTTTCGCCCTGCGGGAGAATAGTGATGGCTACCACGATATAACACCATACTATTGTCGATGATTGTCTGTAAATCTGGCGCAAATGAATAGCCAAACAGGTTATCAAAGCTGTCGAGGTTTTCGACCACAATAAGATTAGCGATATTCAGTCGCTGGCAAAGTGCTAGTGCACTATCGACTTTTAATCGCAGTGAACAATTATGCATCATCATTAAGTCGACCGCTGGATCAGCCACTAGGGCTTGAGCAATCCTAGAGGAAAGTTTGATTAATACGTAATCGGCTTCTGGGCTGATATTTGCGTATTTTTCATTGGCACTGTGGTGTGACATCTGCTGGCGGGCCATATCAAAATCAAGCGAGAGAATATCTAAACCCGAATCAATTTGAGCCATTTCACGCAGTAAAATATAATCGCTAGAGGTTAAATATAGGTGTTTTTCAGCGCCATCTGGCTCACCTATTTGCCACAGATGATATAACGTCTTCCAACTAGCATTGAAAGGCACACGCGGCAAACGTTGCTTTGCAGCGCGGGCCATTATGTGTAACTGACTTTTAGTTATGCTAGCCAAAGTTCAACATCATGAATAATGAAGTTACCGTTATACACAGGATCGGGATTACCTATGGGTTCGAGCTCAAAATAATTTTTATGCTCTTCAGCTAAACCGTCATAACCACCAATAACTTGATACAGCCAGCTTTCGGCGTCCCATTCGAGTTGTTTTTCAGTCAAATAACTTAAGGCTGATTGACGTAATCCTGAATCAATCACTTCACAGAAATATTCATCTACGGCTATTTTAAGTGGGTTTTCTGGGATATCAAAATCCTCACTGTCGCCCATCTCAAAGGTAACATTGTGTTCACGCAGCTCGGCGGGCAAGGCGTCACGGCGAATGGCTTTAACTTGTGCCACCAAACTCATCATTTCAAGTTCATGATGTGGATTAGCAACATCGACACTAGCAGGGGCTATGAGCGCTTCAGCACAATTAAATAATACTGGAACCACTTTATGAACCACATGATTTTCGGGCTGATAATCAGGGTGTAAATCGTTATGTAACAACCAACCTTTGAGTAACCGAGTCCGTCCCTGAATTTGCCTAAATCGCCCAAGTAACTCATACAATCTCGCTTGGACAATACTCAACTCTTGGGTACATTGACTTAAGGTTTCTTGCAAACTGGTCATCAGTAAGCGGCGCAGTTCGCGAATATCACCAGCGATTTCGCCTAACTCGCTAAATTGAAACATCTCTAAGCCGTTTAGCAACTCTGAAACTTGGCTTTGGGCTAATTCGTTTTCACGGATTTTCGCAGTAATGGTGCCAACATAACCAAATTCGTTGTTAATTCGACTCCACAAGACCCGGATCGAATAACGTAGACTGTCGGTAAAGCTGTACACATGTTCATTTAAATCAGCTAAATAGGCTTCCGCAGCACTGAAATCCACATCACGGCGGGCTTCTTTATAATGATCGGCTAAGGTTTTTATTGTCGCCAGTGCTGAGCCAACGTTGGCATCAATCTGCCGATTACGTTCATCGCTTAAGGCTTCTTCTAATAATGCCCGCACCGAACGCTTTAAGCGCAGTTCTTGATCGGGTTCTGGGCGCCATAAAATGCCATTTTTTTTCAGTTTATCGATAACATTTGCATCATGAGCGGTGTCATTAATCGATCCCGCTAAATATGCGTCCATGATGACATCGGCATGCCGCCCGAGTTGTTTGAGCAGCTTTACCCCAGCTTGGTGTAAGTTGCTGCTCATATTAACTCCCTTTGGGTCGAGGTTTCGGCCTGAGATTCAAGACTTAAGCCTTCTGTTTCATCAATAAAGCGGATCACTTCGTATAAATAATCTAACTTGCCAGTGGCAATATAAATCTGCTTTTCACTATTGGGTTTGGTTAAATAACCTAGCTCCACTAACCGTTTAAACACCAATTTAATTTGACCATCAACGTTAGTGCTTATTGAGCCAAATAAACGATAATGGCTCAATTTAGTTAACTGCTCTCTAAAGGCTGGCGTATCCTCGATACGCGCTTGTAAATCGGTTAAGCGAATAGGCGCGCCTTCGCTCAGCGGTGCATCTTGGCCACTGGCTTCTTGCACTAATACTAGCCATTCCACTAAGGGAATAAGTCCTGAGCAAATGTCTTTAAATTGCGATGAAATAACTTTGCGCTCAGCCTCTCCTAACTGCAAATAGCCGCAAAAAAATACCTCACCTTCGCCAGCACTGCCAATGGTACGATTAATTTGGTTAAGGTAGGTTTCCACTCGGTCACGAGTACTATTGTTTTTAAGCGCACGCCAGCCATCTTCATTGGTTACTCGGCAAATAAATTCACCTCGTAATAATTGTTCTATTAACGCACCCGTCCCTACTAAGGTAGTTTCAGTCGATTCAGACATTAGATGTGCTCCTTGGCAGTGTCGGCACTATTGGTGTCAGTACTGTTCATTTCAATGCGAGTTCTGTCAGCATTCGCGCTACGCTGCGACAAACGCGCAGCTAATGGGTTGGCTTTGGGTTTAACTACTTGCAGTTTTTTAGTTTGTTTATTAATGATGTAACGGTTGGCAAACAGGTTTAGCACTTCGGACTCTGGGTTAGGGAACGCACCCAATACACTGATGTTATTGTTTTCACAGGCATCGAAGATTTTTTTCACGTTGGTGTGATGCAAAGTCCCTAACTCATCGATTGGCCAATGAATGGTCACATTGGCTTTGCCACGCAATAAACGAGTAAACGCCAATAAGAATTTACATAAAATCAAGTATGCCATACCGTGGCTAGACGACTCGTTTAATTGGCGATCGGTGCGAATAATTAAGTCGCTGTTACCTTCTTTTAAACGCAATTCAATTTCTAACAGTTTAGCAATGCCGCCGGTTAACGCTGCGCGGCCAATAATCTCTAACGCACGGCGCATTGAGTTAGTGTAGTGCTCGTCCGGTAGTTGGCTAAAACCATCTGCTTTCCACGCTTTAAAGGCTTTAACAAACACTTCAAGTTCAGGCCAAAACTCAAGTTCACTAATACGTGAGCGAATGCGTACCGCCGATTCAGAGATCCCATCAAGGAACAATTCTTCACCCACTTCACGGGTAATACGCGCACTTTGGCTGGCAATACGGCGATCGATATCCGTTAATACATCATAAAAAGCAGCAAGACTAATACCGAAGTTACGCCCTTGATCGCGGATAGTCCTTAATGACTGTGGCACCATTACATTCAATAATTGTCCGAGTTGGGGTACCAACTTACGGTAGTCGAGCAGGCGAATACCTTTGTCGTTGACAAAACTAGACTCATCACGGGCACGTTCCCAAAACTCCGCTAAACTTGAGCCTGATTTACTGGCAATGACCGAGTCAAAGTGATCAACATACTGTTTCACAGAGCCCATTAAGTAATCACGTTTTAGCAATAAATCCTCGCCTTGGCGTAAACGTTCACCAATACTGCCAGTAGCGTCATCATTATTGGCGGGTAATTTGAGCTCAGCTAACTTGCGCATTACCGCACGCAGCTTGGTGAGATTTTCAGACGCCTCAACTTGGGCGGCATCACAGGCTTTACGTTCGGTTTCTAAGCTGTCACGACGGTGTTTGATTTCAGTCGTTTTCGCTTTTAGCAGTTGCTCCAATTCCAGCGTTGCTCGCTTAACATCGGCTAATTGAGTTTGCACTTTAGGCTTTCGAACTAGCCAGGTATGTTGATACCAATCATCAAAACGCAGTACATCACTGCGACGCTGTTCGGCGTGACTAATATTGGCTTCAAGATCGCGAATTTGTTTTTTCAACGCCAAAATGGTGCCTTCATCAACACCACGAGACTTAAGCTCATTTTTATACCAGGTTTCACCGGCTTTTTGTTCGGTTTTAGCATTCGCACGGCGTTGTTCAATATTGGCTTTAATTTGCCCTAATTGATTATCAATGGCGCCGACAACCTCTTGCCAATAAGCATTTTTTTCCATTCGCGCTTCAAGCGCCTGCTCTTTTTGCTCACTTAACCAACCAAGATGTTGATTGCTAAGTAGCTTGAGTTCGTTATCAAGTTGCACTAATCTTTTGTTCGAATCGATTTTACGATCTGCAACAGCTTGATTGATTTTTTGTTGTTCGTTGCGTTTTTCATCAAACAGGCGGCGTAAGTCTTCACGGCTATTTTTGTAGGCCGTGCGGGCAAAGGTGAGCTCGCGAGTGATGCTATCAAGTGCCGCATTCATGGCAACCAGTTGATCTTCCGCTTCGGCATGCATTTCTTTTGCACTTTGCAGTGCTTCTTCAGCCTTGGCTAGGCGAATACGTAAGTCTTGCTCTGTGGCAGCGTACTCTGGCACATCAATGGCTTTAAGATCGAGATTGACCCCAAATAGCGCTTCACTGCTGTCTTTGGTTAAACTTGGGTGTAGGTCACTACGATGTAACAGCTCTGGCGCGATAACTTTACCAAAGGTGTGCTCCCAACCGTGGGCTTCTTTGCGCAAAAACTCCAACAAGGTATGCGACTGCGGGAACAACATATGGTGCAGTTCTTCTTTGGCATTTTCTCTATCACTGACGCGAATACTGGAGATGCGCAGTGCTTCGTTGGCTTGGTCGCGTTTGGCCCGTTGTTTACGTTCTTCTGTGGTTAAGCGGTCGACTTTTTGGTTACAGGTTTCTTGTTCTTCATCGGCTAAACTAATGCGCTCATCGAAAATTGCTAAGCGCATTTTTTCATCTTCAGTGTAGGTAACCCCAGCCACTTGATGTTTCAACTCTGCTGCCGTTAATTTGAGTTGATATTCTTGTTCGCTAAACTTAGCTTTACCCGCATCGGTTTGCTCACGCCATTGCAGTTCTAACTTAGCAAGATAGTCATTAGCAAGCTCGCGCTGCTTATCTCGCGCTTCACGTTGAGTGTCTTGTTCAAGATGTAACACTTCAAGTTCACGATGCAATTGTTCAGCTATTTTGCTACGACGCGAATTAAAGGCGGCTTCAATATCTTGGTGTTTTTCGGTTTGTAATTTATGACGCTCATTAAGGTTTTCAACATCACTGCGCCAATTAGGCAGATTATCTAAATCAGCTTTGGCTTGTTCAATGTCAGCATCTAAAAAAGCGCCATGCTGGTCTTCAATAGTATTGAGTTCATCTTCAAACTTGCCAGCGTCGCCTTTTGCTGCCGATAACTCTTGGTTTAACTCATCACGAACCTCTTTCCACTCTTCATCTAATAAACGTAACTTGAGGTTTAATTCTTTGCCATGAGATTGGTTGCCTTCTTGACGCTCAGCTTCAAGGGTTTCATCACTTCGATAGCCGCGGGATAAACTGGCTAAGCGTAATTCGGTACTTAATAGCTGATCAAATTCTTGTTCGAGCTTGTCGTATTCTGGACGGATTTGTTCAAAACCTTGCACCAGTTGGCTTTCACGGATCCAGATTTCAACATGCTGAGGATTAAGATGTGACGTGGGTGGATTAACGCCATCTTCTTCTAAAATGGCGGCGATCATTGATTTAACCGTTTCCATTTTACCCTCTTTCGAGTGCACGGCTTTGGCTAATTTTTCAATATGACGCAAGCTATGATCGCCGTCACACAGCGAAAATTGACGTGCGTAAGTCCGCAGCTCATTGCGGTTACTGCCGGTATTTAACAAGCTACGATCGTTTTGAATGATCGCGCGGAACTCTCGGGTATTTAATAGGTTAGTATGAGCAATGCCATCACGTTTTACTTCGCGACCTAACTCAGCCATTGAGTGACAAATAACAGTATCGCCATTACGTGACTTAATGTAATGCTCTAGTTCAAATCCTCGCGCAATAAAGCGGTAATTGACCCCTTTACCATCGCCAGCAGAAGCTAAAACAGCTTGATAAAGTAAACCGTCATCTTTTTGATATTCATAGATAATGTAGCTTGAGTCATGGGGTAAATACCAACGTTCAAAACTGTCACGCGTTGACGGCACCACACGGCTTGGATACTCGCCATAAAATACCGGCACCAAGCGTTGTAAGGTTGTTTTACCTGAGGCATTGGTACCACATATATTGGTGTGACCCTTTAATAACAGTTCGACAATACCCGGTAGGTGGGTATTAATTAACACGATTCTAATCAAGCTTGGCATGATAATCCTTTTCCAAACAGCTCACATTGCAGTGACGAAGAAGCAAAATAGGGCTGAAAAAAATAACGTCTATTTATTCAATTTACGTAAAGTAAAACAAACGCAGGCTGGAGGCAATTTTCAACGACAGAAATTGGCTTTATAATACGCTAAATAATTCAAAAATGACGGCTAACAATTCAGCAAATAGCCAGAAACTGTCGATGGATAATAACTGTATTCTCTAGGGTAACAGCAACAGCGCTGAGCAGAAGACTTTTGGGGCAAGGAATAAACACAAATACGCACAGATTTCTCCCCGGGTATTATCTATGCTACTGCGCTAGAAACCAGATATTTGATGTTCGATATTTGAAGTTTGAAGTTTGAAGTTTGATATTAGCCGTTAGATATTAGCCGTTAGATATTAGCGCTTATACAAGATTATTTATAAGCTTGTAAATTGTGAGCTTGCATGGCTCTGCTCATTAGCAACCATCAAGTCCTTGCCGCCCTATACTTCGGCCAAAAATACCAAGTTATTGGTAACATGTGCAGCAACCAAAAACGCTACTTTGTGGCAGAAGTTATATTGAGTATTAGTAATAATAGTAGTAATAGTACTACTACTGTCAATCTTAGGCTGGATAAAGCATAGCACTGCGCCGGGATCTTGAGCATAGCGCTCATTTTCTGATGATGTATTAATGGCCGCATATATGGTGCTAACCGATAATTAAGCCGCGACTTTTGGCTTTTGTATTACGTCACGAATGGCCTTGGTCGCGTCTGCGGTTTTAAAGGCTAATCCAGGTACTTGATCACAACGACGGCAAAATCTTATCGATGTTCACCGGCTCGAACGATTTCAATCACGGCGTTTGAGGCCTATAAACATGAAAAAAATAGCCCGTAAATGTGGGCTATTTTTTATTGGCTGAGATAACAAAGACCTCATATTACTCAATCAACAAAACCCTATGCGGCTTTAACCTCTACTTCTTCAGAATGTCTGATAAGGTAATCAAATGCACCTAGAGATGCTGATGCACCACTTCCCATAGCGATAATAATTTGCTTATAAGGGGTATCCGTCACATCACCTGCGGCAAATACACCAGGGATAGATGTTTGACCACGGCCATCAACAATGATTTCACCACGAGGAGTCATTTCAACCACCCCTTTTAACCACTCGGTGTTAGGTACTAAGCCAATTTGGACAAAGATACCTGCTAATGTGACTTGATTGCTTTCACCTGTAGTGCGATCTGTGTAAATCAAACTGGTTACGCGAGTGCCATCACCTTTGACTTCTGTGGTCATGGCCTGAGTAATAATGCTGATATTACCCATTGATTTGGCTTTACGCTGCAGTACGTCATCGGCACGTAACTTACTGTCAAACTCAAGCACGGTAACGTGTTCAACAATGTTTGCAAGGTCGATAGCCGCTTCAATACCTGAGTTACCACCGCCAATCACCGCAACACGCTTACCTTTATATAACGGGCCATCACAGTGTGGGCAATAGGCTACGCCTTTATTACGGTACTCTTTCTCACCGGGCACATTCATTTCTCGCCAACGTGCACCAGTAGCCAATACTATCGTTTTACTGCTTAGGATTGCGCCACTTTCTAGGGTTACATCAAACAAACCGTTTTGCGCTAAACTCAGCGCGCGTTGGTTTTGCATAATGTCGACATCATAATCCTTAACATGGGCTTCAAGGTTAGCCACCAGTTTAGGGCCTTCGGTTTTAGACACTGAAATAAAGTTTTCAATACCGACGGTTTCGGCGACTTGACCACCAAATTTATCAGCAACTATGCCGGTATTTAAGCCTTTACGAGCAGAGTAAATTGCCGCTGCTGCACCAGCAGGGCCACCGCCTACGACTAACATGTCAAAGACTGATTTTTGATTAAGTTGCTCTGCTTGTCTGCCTGCGGCATTTTTATCTAACTTGTTTAGTACTTCAACGATGCTAATCGCGCCGACAGAGAAGGCTTCGCCGTTTAAAAATACTGATGGAACCGACATGATATTGCGATCGCTCACTTCCTGTTGGAAAAGCGCTCCGTCAATCATCACGTTAGTAATATTGGGGTTAATTGCTGCCATCATATTGAGTGCTTGGATCACTTCAGGACAAGTTTGGCAACTTAACGAAACATAGGTTTCAAAATGATATTCACCAGGTAGCATACGGATTTGTTCAATGATCTCCGCATCCAACTTAATAGGATGTCCGCCGCTGTGTAATAACGCTAGCACCAATGAAGTAAATTCATGGCCCATTGGCAATCCTGCAAAGGTAATATTGGTTGCAGCTTGCGGGTTGATCACGCTCATGCTCGGTGTACGCTTACCTTGCTGATAAGTGACTGAGACTAAATCCGCTGAGTCAACAATATCTTGGGCTAAGCTGGTTAATTCTTGTGCTTTGTTTGAGTCATCTGCAGATACGACAAGTTCAACTGGGCGCTTGAGGTTTTGCAGATAGGTTTTCAGTTGACTTTTTACATTCGCATCTAACATAACAACTCCTAAAAATGGGCAATAATCGATGAATTAAAAAGTGCTAGTCAGTGCCGGGGGAACACCGACTAGCTGGAGATGATATTACTAACCTAAGGGTGAACTGAGCAGTTAGATTTTACCGACAAGATCAATTGAAGGAGCTAATGTTGCTTCGCCTGGCTGCCATTTAGCTGGACATACTTCGCCATCATGAGTAGCAACATACTGTGCGGCTTGAATTTTACGAAGCAGTTCTGCAGCGCTACGGCCAATACCTAGGTCATGAATTTCAGCTACTTTCACTTCGCCTTCTGGGTTGATGACAAAAGTACCACGTAGTGCTAAACCATCGTCTTCAATCATTACACCGAAGTTACGAGTGATAGCGCCTGTTGGGTCACCGATCATTGGATAAGTAATTTTGCCAATGGTGTCTGAACTTGAATGCCAAGCTTTGTGAGTAAAATGGGTGTCAGTTGATACTGAATACACTTCAACGCCCATAGCTTGTAGCTGCTCATAATGATCAGCCATGTCGCCTAATTCAGTTGGACAAACGAATGTGAAGTCAGCTGGGTAGAAAAACACTACCGCCCACTTGCCTAATAAATCTTGCTCTGTAACGTCAACGAAAGCACCATTATGAAATGCTGTAGCTTTAAAAGGTTTGATAGTGCTATTGATGATAGATTGTGTCATGTCATGCTCCATTTAGATTTACATTAAACCCGATACCAATATGGTTTCGGTGATGATAAGCAAACTGTGCTCGTCATCTGATGTAGCCATAATAGCGATGGAGAATCATTAAGTATAACGAATAAAAACTATCACCTTAATCGGTTTTTTGCATTAGACTATTTTTTTGAAAGCATATGTTTTGAGAGCATATCTTGGGCGAGATATATTAATCGTCAAAACCGACTAACGTCATAGGGCGATAGTCGGTTAATAATGTCGATTAATGATATTTTCAGGTGAGACTTATTCCCAGGGGCCGAATCGAGTTAGCACTCGGCTAATATTGATATCGAGCTTTTGTGAAAGCGCTTGCAGCTCTTGCTTATTATTGGCGGCAGCAAAACAATTGGCTTTATTGGTGGCAAACACCACCCAATTTCCACCGCCGGTTAAACAGGCAAAGACCTGGTTAAAATGCTCATGAAGAGTGTCACGCAATTGTAAATCTCGGCTGTGCTCTTTCCAACAATTTAACACTAAAAAACCATCGGTTTTAAGTAGCGATTTTGTTTGCTCAATAAATTGGCTGGTCAGTTGTTGCTTATCGACACCTTTGTCACTGTAGATATCGGCAAAAATCACATCGACTTTTTTGTGATCTGCTTGGGCTAAAAACACATAAGCATCTTGATGCACGACAGTGAGTTTTTTACTCAATGGCAGCTGAAAAAAACGCTTAGCGACTTCAATCACTTGTTGGCGCAATTCAACCGCGGTAATTTTAATCGCCGCATCAAAATGCCTGAGTGAATGCACTAATGCCCCACCCCCTAGACCTAAAATAATCACACTTTTGGGTTGTGAGAATAACAGCACAGCCAACATGGCCTGAACATAAGTATGTTGCGGTACATGAGGTTGACTCTTATCCATTTTACTTTGTTCATCATTATCACCAAATGACAACACCCGATAGTCACCATCATCGAGTACACAAAAATCACCCAATCTATCACCGTCGACGTGCAATACTTTATAATCAGACATACTTCACTCTGTGAGGAGTCTTGCCTATATACCCGTTCCACTTGAAGATGCTCGTTTCAGGAAACCTGAGCGAATCATAATCAAGGCACATTTTTTTGTTAAGGGTTGTTCCCTTAAAAACAAATGTAACGATGAGTATGTTTTGCTCAGGTTTCCCCAAAGGGCTGGTTTATAAACGCTTTATGCTACGTTATTGATTTCGACAATAGAATAACTATTCTCTTCAATCAATGCCTTGCCTAAAAGCGTTTATAATTCCAGCTGAATCCTGCATTTTCAGGTGGAACGGGTATACATGGCAGCAAGATTTTTCTACTTTAAAACCTTATTATACCCCAGAATGCACTAGGACGTGGCGGCGAAATTGTGCCTTCGCCACTCCATTTTAATCACCATAACCAGATAGGAAATCGACATGCTTAATCATTTATTGATGATCATTGTTTATTTGGCAGTGTTCTTTGTTGCCCAACGTCAGCTCAACAAATGGATCCATCTGCAAGCAGAAAAGAAACAAGTCAGCGAAGTTCGTAGTCGGCTCATTTCTCGTTTAATTTCGTATTTATTATTTTTTGTGACCTTGTCGATCATGGCGGTGTCACTGGGTTTAGGTTATCAAGAGGTATCGCTCTTTGTGTCGTCGGCCTTTGCAGTATTAGGCGTGGCCCTATTTGCCCAATGGTCGATATTGAGCAATATCACCGCTGGCGTATTGATCTTTTTTGCGTTTCCTTACCGTATCGGCGATCGAATAAAAATAGTCGATAAAGAAGAAAATATGAGTGGCATTATTGTCGAAATAAGTTTGTTTCACGTATTGATCAAACGCGATGTCGGCGATGTAATGACTTACCCTAATAGCTTAATGCTCCAAAAAGCCGTGATTAAATTGCCCGAACCTCGAACGGCTAATACGTTTTCAACAAGCAACAAAACCAAAGCAAAGATTAATGCGAACCGGGCCAAATGGCTTAAGTAATCCCGAGGCCGCCACTTGATGATCTATACCCAAACGACCTCGATATGCTAGATCCAACATGTCGAGAAGTGACAAAATTCAAGGTTCTAGGAATAGCGCGCCTACGGGCTGTTTCAGACACGATAGCAAGAGATAACAAGCGATAACAAGCGAACGCTGCGCTCAGGGATGGGACAGCTTCGCTGCTAATATTTTATAGGATCTAGCCGCGAAGCGTCCTAGCAGCGCAGCGATCTAGGCTCTTGCTATAAGATTTTATCGCATCTAGCATCTAGCAGCGAAGCGACCTAGAACCTAGAAATAGTGATCTTAAACAGAGCGTCACCATTGTGTTCAATCACTGCCTTGTTCCGTTATCCTACGGGAGCGCTGAAACGAGCATGTTGAAGTGGCTTGGGTATATGTGTACTTAAGCTCAACGCAGACATGCAATAAGACTAGTTTAATACTCGATGAAAAAACGCCACGGCTTGTAAGTACATTTGCAAGGCTAAAGCAGCATCAAAACGTTCACCTTCATCGCGCATAAAAGCATGCTGGGCATTGACTTCAAGCCAAGTAAAGTTTGCATTCACCTGTTCAAGTTTTTGGTAAATAAGCTTACGGCCTTCTTTACTGACATGGGGATCTTGTTTACCAAAGACCATCACTAATTCGCCTTTGATGTCATCGGTACGGGTGAGTGAATCATTACCGGCTGCACAAGGTAAGGTGTTTGAGTGGATATCGGTTGGGTACAAACAAAAAGCGCCACTGATGTCAGGATTTAATGCCGTACGATAAGCCAAATGGCCGCCAAGACAGACCCCCATCGCGCCCACTTTGTCACTGCAAAATGACTGAGCACGGGCAAAATCGACTAGTGCTTGGGTGTCGCTGTCATGTTGCTCTAAGGGTTTAGCCCACTTATCTTGATTACCCTTATCTTTTCCGGCTTCATCATAAGCCAGTACCGTCCCAATAGGATTGAGCTCATGAAAGACTTCTGGTACCAGCACCACAAAACCATGCCCAGCCATAATTGTGGCAGAACGGGCTATCGGCGCAGTTTGCTGGAATATTTCTGAGTAGAAAATAATTGTCGCGAATTGGCCTTTAGTATCCGGGCGATAAAGCGTAGTGCGCATTAAGCCTGTGGCCGTTTTAATATCGTGAATTTCAGTGGTTGTAATCATAATATTCCAGTTATTTTACACTATCCCTAATACTGATTATGGCTGCAAAATGTTAAAATTGCCTATGTATACCCGTGATCATTGAAAATGCTTGATTTTGTCCCAAATGGGATCATCATAGCCCTATGAAACAAATTACACTCT
>NZ_JBEOPP010000034.1:0-49106 GCF_040310185.1 Shewanella sp. T24-MNA-CIBAN-0130
TGCTGACACGCTCGGTGATACAATTAATGATAACTTTCAGAAATTAAAACCTGCAGTTTGAATTCACTTGAGTATAAGCCACTGGCCACTCTCTGGCTAAAGTGCTGCCAAGATTCGCTGTAATCATGAGTATTAGGTGCTTGTTGCCATTGTAAAATGGCTTGGCTAAATAACTCAACAAATGCTCTCGTAGGTGAAGCTTGCTGGTGAAGATACTGCTTCATGGCTTCTGGTTTGGCTAATTCTGGGCGATAGACTGCAATCACGTTTTCATGATTAAACTCATTCCACTTTGAACTGATCTGTAATGGGTCGTGTAATAAGGGGGGTGATAAGGTGGCTAAGCACGCATCACGAGTTTGTTGATGGCGGGTCATGTTGCCACAAATAACACGATTTGGGCGAATAGTGCGTTGATTAAAATGTTCAGCCAAGAGCCTAGCTTGGGTACGTCCTAAGTTCGACAAGTTGTCGTAATTATGGGCACCAAAACTGGCTTGGCCGTGACGGATTAAATAAATGTTCGCCATGGTTATCCTTTTTGTTTCATTGCACGTTTGCAACGCCACATTAAATAATGAGGCAAAATCCAAAACGGTTTAAACGCCGGATTACGAGTTTGCTTGTGGAGGTAGCGATAATAAATTTGTTGCACAATACCCGCTAAACGGAACAAACCAAACACTGCATAAAAGCGGAAATCATCAATGATGATATCCATTTTATCGCAATAATATGCAACCACTTGTTGACGCGTTAGCATGCCGTCAAGATGTGTCGGTTGGCGGCGGGTCATCTGCGCTAAAAAATCATCATCCGCTTCAACCCAATAGGCTAGGGTGTTGCCTAAATCCATCAACGGATTGCCGAGCGTGGCAAGCTCCCAGTCTAATATTCCTTTCACCTTGCCTATGTTATCGGGGTCTAACACTACGTTATCAAACCGAAAATCATTGTGGGTTAAACAAATGGTTGTTTGTGCGGGTTTATGCTGTTGTAACCAAGCCATAACACGTTTCCTGAGGGTGCATTCCATATTTTAGCTTGAGCATAGCGCTGGCTCCAACCATCAATTTGGCGCAGGGTGTACCCTTCGCCTTTTCCTATGTGATTAAGACCAGCGGCCTCAATGTCAACGTTGTGCAATTCGATCAAACATTCACATTGGTGCACATCGTTGTGGTTTGTTGTTTATCGACTTTTAAGCCTTTAGGTCATTACCTTGTGATTGTGTCAGTAACCAAAACGGCTTATTGTTTTCGCCTTTAAAGGTTATGTCAGTCACTTGCGATGCATTAATCTGTGACTTATCAAAGCGCTTGTCCATGATTTTCCATGGGGGTAATTGGGTACGTAAACTACTGCCAAGATTCGTTTTAAAAAAACAGGCCATAATCTGCATACATTGATATTGTCATCGCAAAGCTCTAAGTGCAATGTTTCTGACTGCGGCACCACCGCGGCTTTTGAGACGTTATAGTTCGACATAAAAGGAATGGGGGAGGTTAAGGCGGCTTGTGATAACAGATATAGCGCGACAGTTAACCAATGGGGAAGTGGATTTTGCCATTGATGTGACTCGAACTGTTAATTTCCTTTTAGCCCATAAAAGCTCCTTTCTGATCCTTTTTGTGTGTTGATTGACCGCCGATGTCATAGTATCAATGTCATAGTATCGATGTGGTGGTGAATCATTTATAAGACTGTAGCAGAAGGTGACTGAGTGACAAGGTGTGAAATTGCCAATGCTTTGTTGAATGACCGTTATCAACTCGATTGGCCGATTGCTGATGTTAAGGTCACTAGATCTGTTGGGTTAGCGTCACGACACAGTAGTGATATAGTCGACTATCGGCTAATTGAACCCGCCACTGCGGCACGGTATCATGCCCGAAAACGGGCAAGGAGAATACGGTAACCCTTAGATGATAAAAAATTAAATAACTGATTATTATATTTATTTTTATATAAATATTGATAATTGCCTTGTAAACAACAATTAACCGACTGAGTACACTTTAGGCTTCTACTATTGTTGCCTAGCCTGAACCAACATAAATTCCAATTCTAATATCAAACCAGCCTAATAATAATAATAATCAAATGGTGCCTATATGAACCCAACCAATATGTTTTTTCGCAAAACGACCATTGCTAACCGTTTACTGGGGATGTTGGCATTAGCTATTATTGCCACGATTGTGGTTTTTTGGTTTTCATTAACCCGAGTTGAAAACGTGTTAATTAACGAAAAAGAAGCCAAACTGAATGCTTTGGTTGACGTCGCTACCACCATAGCAGACAAATATTATCAAGATGCGCAGTCTGGGATCATCACTGAAGATGAAGCTAAAGTCATGGCCTTGGCGGCAATCGATAAGTTGAGATATTCGGGCAATGAATATTATTTCAGCATTGATACTCAAGGGGTAATGATCCAACATCCTTTTGCCAAGAAACTTGTCGATACCAACGTGTTATCAATGAAAGACCCAAACGGTGTAAAACTGTTCGCACAGATGATCCAACGGACAGAGCAACAGGATTTTGCCCGGGTGGATTACATGTGGAACAAACCACAGCAAGAGCAAGCTAGCCCGAAAATGTCCGTGGTCAAGCGTTTTAGACCTTGGGGCTGGATCATCGGTACAGGTATTTATGTTGATGATATTCAAGCCGACAAAAACCATTTTATTACCCAATACTTAATATTACTCACGTTAGTTTGGTTACCAGTCATTTTGCTACTGTTTTTTATTATTCGAAGTATCTCTGTACCTATGATGGAAACCATCAACGCGTTTAAAAATATTGCTAAAGGTGAAGGGGATTTGACCTTACGTTTATCTGAAGAGGGAAATGATGAACTCAAACATATTGCGCATCATTTCAACGTATTTATTAATAAAATCCAGAACGTTATTGTATCGGTGAGTCAGTCGGTTGATGAATCAAGCCGTTTAGCCAAAAACATGTCAATCATTGCACAACAAGCCAATCAAATTTCGACCAATGTACAAGCCGAAACGGCAAATGTTGCGACCGCCATTAATCAAATGTCAATGACCGCATCTGAAGTGGCTTCTAATGCACAATTAGCCGCAGACAGCACCCATCATGCTGACACTGAAGCAGATAAATCTGCTACCGTGGTTGATAACGCGATGCAAAAAATTTCAGAACTATCCAATGAGTTGGCGACAACAGAAGATGTTGCAAAAGGCTTACAAGTGAGTTCCGGTCAAATTGGGCAAATTCTTGATGTGATTGTGGGCATTGCCGATCAAACTAATTTACTCGCTTTGAATGCCGCTATCGAAGCGGCTAGAGCCGGCGAGGCGGGTCGGGGTTTTGCGGTTGTTGCAGATGAAGTTCGTACTCTTGCTAGCCGAACCCAAGCTTCAACAAGTGAAATTAATCTTATCGTCGACGCAATCAGAAGTGCCATTAACAGTGTTAATGCCTCTGTTGCCAGAGCCAAAATAAAATCATCCGAAACGGTCAATGAAGCTCAGCAAGTTGTTGGTGCGCTTGATAATATTAAGTCTTCAATTGAGCAAATATCGCAAATGAATGTTCAAATCGCTGCTGCGACAGAAGAGCAAAGTACGGTTATAGCAGAGCTCAATATGAATATTACCCGTATTAATGACATGTCATTAGAAAATAGAACTCAAAATGAGCTCATTAATAATGGCAGTATGGATATTGAACAAGGTGCGATTGAGTTGCATGAGCTTGTGGATCAATTTAAGGTAAAATAACAGCTTGCTCATCGGGCTGATTGATTCAATTAGCCCGATTGATATGGTGATATTCTATAACGAAATTGACACAGTTAGTTCATCAATATTAACGTGATAATTGCACCATAATATTGATGACATCTTGATACGAGATATTGTATTTGCGTGAAAGATTAATGATTTTAGTTTTATAAGTTTGAATATGCTCTTGTTTAAGTAAGCCTATTTGTTTTTGTTCAACAATAGAATTTACCGTATCTTGCAAGATTAATAAGCGGCGCAAACTAAAGTCCAACGAATCAATATACGCCGTCATTTGCTGTTTATTACGCGCATTTCCAAGGTTTGTTGTGGTGCGTTGTTCGAAGTCTAACTCATCAAACGCATCCATCATTTGTTGTAAATTTAAATCTTCACTCATAAGTATGATTTTTTACGTTATTTTTGGAAATTATATGCATTTTTATCGAATAAGTCACTCTTTAACTTAGTTTGTGGATAGGTTCATAGACTAAGTTAACAGTACTTTTTTGAGTATAATAATGTATCGTTAACAAAACTTGTTGAATTGCCTAATAATTAGTAATCTAAGATTCAGATTTTCAAGGAGGACTTATGTTAGATCTATTACCGGACTTATTCGATCATTACCCTGAACAATTAATATTATTGTCTAATCCATGGCAATCCTTTGGTGCCAAGCCTATATTTTATGGTGAAGTGGTGACCGTAAAATGCTTTGAAGACAATTCCAAGGTAAAATCTGAATTAGCTAAAAATGGGCAAGGAAAAGTATTGGTTGTTGACGGTGGTGGTTCAACCAGACGTGCGCTACTTGGTGACATGATCGCTCTAAATGCATGTAAGAATGGCTGGGAAGGTATCATTATTAATGGTTGTATTCGTGACGCTGGAACCATCAACACCATGCAAATTGGCGTGCAAGCTTTAGGCACTAATCCAATTAAAACGGATAAAAAAGACGTAGGTGAAGTCAATGTGAAAATTGAGATTGCGGGTGTCAGTATTTTTCCTGGAATGATGATCTACGCTGATTTAAATGGTGTTGCTGTCAGTAGACAGGCATTGGATTTAACTATTTTAGCTTAAAATAGCGACAGACAAGGAAGAGCAAAATGAAAGTAATAAAGTGGTTTTTAGCGATAGTGCTAACCTTAGTGGTAGGTGTGACAGTCTATCTGACAATGTTTTTCGATTTAAATAATGTTAAACCGCAAATTGTCGATGCCGTAAAGAAACAAACTGGCCGCGACTTACAAATCACCCAAGACTTAAGTTGGAGTGTGTTTCCCTCTTTAGGAATAAAGCTCGGGGGTATTTCGTTATCTAATCCAGATGGGTTTACGCCTGCATCAATGCTTGATGTTAATGAGGCAGTGGCCAGTGTGGCACTGATGCCATTGTTTAGCCAACAGATTGAAATTGATTTATTAAAGCTAGACGGATTAACACTACATTTAGTGACTCAAAAAGACGGCAGAACCAGTTTTGATGGATTGGCGGCAAAAACCACTGCAGACAAGCCAAAAGCGACAGCAAGTAGCGACACAAAAGCAAAATTGTTGCAGACGTTGGACATTGGCGGCATTGAACTGACCAATACCAATATTAATCTCATTGATATGGCCAGCAATACCACCCAGACCTTCAGTTTAAAAAGCTTTACCTTAGGTCAATTCAGCCTAGGTCAATTCGCTGATTTTGCTTACGAGTTTTCTGCGACGCTTCCTGATATGCAGTTAACATCATCTGGCCAGGGTAAAGTTAAAGTCGACCAAGCATTAAAGAATGTCACTATTAATGATTTTGCTATGGTACACAAAGCCCAAGGCGACAGCTTACCGGGAAAAGCGGTTACCGCAGAGCTCACTACACAAATGACGCTGGCATTAGATGCCAAAACCATAGCGCTGCAATTGACCAAAATATCAGCTATGGACTTAGCCGCAACCGGTGATGTTAAGGTCAACTATGGCACTAGCATTCCGAAAATTGCGATGAATCTAGACGTTGGTGATATTGATGTGGATGCACTACTGCCACAGCAAGAAGACCAGGCCGACAAGCCAGGGGAGAAAACCGACACTGCGCCGAGCCAAGAACCTGATTTATCAGCATTAAAGAGTATGGATTTAATCTTAAATTTGACCGCTAAATCAATAAAAGTCAGTAATATGCTGACGCAAAATTGGCAAATGAAACTGGCTATTAATAAAGGTGTATTAACCTTATCGTCGCTCACTGCCAATTTATATGAAGGTAAACTAGCGCTTAGCGCTAAGTTAGACGCTCGTAAAGCGGTGCCGACGTATCAGTTTGATAAAAAATTGACTGGCGTGCAAATTCTTCCATTATTAACGGATGCGGCAGAAGTGGATTTGATTTCTGGTACAGCGAGCTTTGAAGTTAACGGCAGTGGCGCTAGTTTGATCCCCGATAATATGAAAAAAAATCTCGAAGCCGTGGGTAAGTTTGAAGTGGCAGATGGCGCGCTCTATGGGGTTAATATTCCGCAGATGATCCGCAGTGCACAGCAAAAATTAAAAGGTGATTTATCGGCAGATAAAAAAGAAGCCTTAAAAACCGATTTTACCAGTTTAACCGGCAGCTTTACGCTTAAAGACGCTGTCGTTAACAACCCTGACTTAACGATGGCTTCACCGTTAATACGTTTAAAAGGTAATGGTACGGCAAACATTGCTACTGAAGCCTTGGATTACACGTTAACCACCAGTGTGGTGGGTTCCTTATCGGGTCAAGGTGATGCTGTTGATGAATCACTCAAAGGTGTTGATATTCCATTAACCATTAAAGGCACATTCCAAGATCCTAAGTTTGGTATTGATACCAAAGCGTTATTAGAAGGCCAATTTAAAGATGAGGCCGACAAAGCCAAAGAAAAGCTAAAAGAAGGATTGTTTAAAAAGCTTGGCATTTAATTGATCGTCTTTGGATACTAGTGGCTGTAGGTCTTCTTTACGACTACAGCCTTGTGAAGGCGACTAGCGCTTATGATATACAATTGGTTATCTTGGTAAGCAAGATGTACTTAAGTCGCGGTAATGACAGTGCAGATAAAGCATCAAAACGTCATTGAGCACGATGAACAGATTAGCATTTATCTGCCCACATTTTACTGCATAAAAAAAACGGACAGGTTATCACTTGTCCGTTTTTTTATGTGAGGCTTGAAATCAGCACTGTGTCAAATTTTCAAGCTAAGATCACCACAATCACCCATTCGCTACAGTGACTAGCTATTGGTCATGATCAGTTTTAATATTTGTCCAGGTTGGATCAAGGAACTGCTTTGTAAACTGTTCCATTCGATTAATTCAGCAACGGTAACCTTGTATTTAAGGGCAATACGCGATAATGAATCACCTGATTTGACTCGATAGTTAACGGTTTTCTCATTGCTAGCGTTGCTATTGGCGACTTCATTAGGAAAAATAACTAACGATTTACCTATGGTTAATGTCGATTTTTTCTTAAGATTATTCCATTTAACTAATTGTGCCACGTTCACTTGTTGTGACTGTGCAATTTTCCATAACGAATCACCAGACTTAACGGTATAAACTTGTTTATTTGGGCTAGATTTAACCACAGTTCGGCGAGCCAGCACTTGGTCCGCGATCATCGTCGCTAAATCGGGATCTTTTGCTGCAACAGGAATAATTAAAAACCTACCGGCAATAATATTATTGCCTTTAATGCCATTACTGCTTCTTATTAACGTTGCAGTCGTCTCAAATTGATCGGCGATTTCGCTGATACTGTCACCAGACTTAATTTTATAACGAACCCAGTTAATGCGAGAGTTTGGTTCAATAGTGGCTAATGCTCGTTTAAAGGTTGCCGCTTTATCACTAGGCACAATCAATTGATGTGGCCCTTGTGGTGCCGTTGCCCAGCGCTTTAAACCCGGATTAATCGCTTTTAAATCATTGATGTCTATTTGAGCGAGATCTGCCGCTAAGTTAATGTCTAATTGGCTTTCAATATTGACCACTTCTATTTGTGGCGAATTATCGATAGCAATTAAATTGATACCGTATTTGTCAGCATGTTTAATCACATCTGCCAATGCTAATAATTGAGGCACATAGTGAGCGGTTTCTCGTGGAACAGATAATGACCAGAAATCGGTAGATTTTCCGCGAGCTTGATTATGTTTTATTGCATTGAATATTCGGCCTTCACCAGAATTATAAGCGGCAATGGTATATAACCAATTGTGATCCATTTTGGCGTAGAGGTATTCCATTAAATCTAAAGCCGCTTTTGTGGACGAGGCTATATCACGGCGTCCGTCGGACCACCAATTGGTTTTCACTCCAAAAGAAATCGCGGTCGGTGAGGTTAATTGCCATAGACCTGATGCGTGACTTGGAGAGTAGGCTAGTGGGTCAAATCCACTTTCAATAATCGGTAATAATGCGAGCTCTAAGGGTAAATTGCGTTGTTCAAGCTGTTCAACGATGTAATACAGATATGGCTTAGCACGTTGGGTCACAATCTCCAAATGCCGCGGATTATCGATGTACCATTGGCGGTAATGATCCACCAATGTATTCTCGACAATAGGGAAACGCATTTGATTGCTGATCCTGAACCATAAGTTGTTAACTTCAGCAACTTGTTCTTCAATTTGATCAAGGGATACCGTCGCCGATTTTTTACTTTTAGCGTTAGATGTAACCGTCTGGGTTGTACTATCAGAACTTGGCTCTGAAGTGTAGAGTGTTTGGCACCCTGCTACAGCCAGCATACTGCCAGCTATAATAAATAAGTTAGCTTTCATTTGAAGATACACTTCCTCAAGTTTTCAGGCATTAAAATGGAACATACCAAATGCCTTCAAGACTTTTTTGGTCATGCTAATTCAATTTCGCATTGTAGATTAATTATTTTAACTTGTCTTATTAAACTGTTTTCATGTTGATCTAAAAGTTGTTTTTCCATAATCTAATTTGTGTAAATGTTTGAATAGTATCTATTTCTTTTTCTTTTAGTTGGGCCGCAATTGCGTTCTGAGTCTCATGTAGGTGGCAACGTAAAAAAGGATTGATGGCTTTTTCTGTGCCTATTGAGCTCGGAATAGTAGGTTTTTTTTGTGCTCTTAATCGTTTGACCTTGTCTGCATAATCAATTAATTGCTGATTATTTGGTGTGACATGTAGCGCAAATTTAAGGTTTGCCTCGGTATATTCATGGGCACAATACACTTTGGTGCTATCGGGCAGCTGTGCAAGCATTGAAAGTGATTTAAGCATTTGTTCCGCGGTTCCCTCAAATAAACGTCCGCAGCCCGCGCTAAATAAAGTATCACCACAAAACAGGCTTTCCTGTAGATAATAAGCAATATGTCCTAAGGTATGTCCCGGAACCGCCATTATGGTTATTGGATCGAGATGGGGAACATTGAGAGTGGATTGTGATCCAACGTTAAGAGGATGAGTTAACGCTGCAATTTTTTCATTATCAGGACCATATACATTAAGCGCATGCTTGAAATGTTGCTGTAACATTTCAATACCGCCGGTATGATCAGCATGATGATGAGTGATTAAAATTCCGACTAATTTAAGATCTGTTGTTGAGATATAATCAATAACACTTTGACCACAGCCAGGGTCAACGACGTAAGCATAGCGACTGTTTTCTTGATGAATTAACCAAATATAATTATCGTTAAATGCAGTAATAGTATGAACGTTAAGCATGATCTTACTCAAGTGATGATTGACTATCAGTTAGGGTAACGGATATCGTGAGACAATACCAAATTCATGGGTTATCGGGTAACACTTCGGCCATTTAGTGTGATGTCACGACATCACTGGATTGAAGGCACCGTTATCCTAGGTAACCGCTTCCTTGTTGTCTTGTTTGATAAAGGCGTCACTATTATTTCAACCATGAGTGAACTAAAAAGCTTGATTGACTCTGAGTGATAACAACGTTAATCATGTTGGTATAGTGTTAATTTATGCCATGTTAGACAGTATTAATGATCGGTAGCTGAAAATTAAATAAGCTATGGTAGAGTTGACTCAGTAAATCTGACATTTTTAAAGTTGGCGGGCTCCATGTTAAAACCCCATATTTGGCAAGACTTACCTTTTGGTGAATTGTTACAAGCCGAGATAGAAGCTAAATTAGCACCTTGGTGGCCGCGCATATTTGGCTATCATTTACTTAAAGCAGGGGCGTTAAGCAGCCAGCTAAACAGTCTACATTGCAATATTGCACGACACTTTAGTGTTTATGACGGTGCGGATGCCAGTATTCAGGCCGATCCTCATCATTTACCGGTACAGCAAAGTGCCATTGATGCTGTGCTAAGTTGTTTTTTACTGGAATTTGAATCGGATCCCTATCAAATTTTACGTGAATTCGATCGGGTGCTCATTAGCAGTGGTTATATTTTTATTGTTGGGTTTAATCCTATCAGTCCAGCTTTTATCGGCAAAATCCTGCCAAAATATCAAACTCAATTACCTTGGAATGGGCAATTTTTTATGCCATCAAGAGTTAAAGATTGGCTCGGATTACTGGGTTATCAAGTTTTAGCGGATGAACGCTTAATGTACCATTCGTTATTAGGGCAAAGCGGTGTCAATATGCCTTATCAAGCCAACAAACCTCAACAAACACCATGGTGGCAAAAAAGTATTGCTAATTGGTTGCCCAGTACCGGCAGTGTCTATTTAATCGTGGCTCGAAAAATGACCACACCGCTTACGCCAATAAAAGATAAATCAAAGCTAAAAGCACCTAATTGGTCAACCGCACCAACAGCAGGCCGCACTGGATTAACTCATACCCAACGTATTAAAAAACCATTGTTAAAACCGACAAAATATTAGCAATACATAAATCATAGTTAAGCCATTACTCTGGCTTATAACCCGTATCGGCTTGTTGAGGCTTAGCTTCGGCGGCTTTTCGAGCCAATACGTCACAACGCTCGTTTTCAATATGGCCTGCATGGCCTTTTACCCAGTGCCAGTCAATTTTGTGTAATTGACTGGCCGCATCTAAACGCTTCCATAAATCGACATTTTTGACCGGTTGTTTGGTTGAGGTTATCCAACCCTTTTTCTTCCAACTATGGATCCAAGTCATAATGCCTTGACGCATGTACTGGCTATCACTGGTTAAAATAATATTACATGGTTCATATAAAGCTTCTAAGGCAATAATCGGGGCTAAAAGCTCCATGCGGTTATTGGTCGTTAATGAGAACCCATCGGCTATTTCATGGTGTTGATGTTTATATTTCATTACCACGCCATAACCGCCAGGTCCGGGATTTCCTAAGCAAGAGCCATCAGTAAAGATATTCAGCTGTTTGAGTTCGGCCATCAAATTGTTACCATAGCGAAATATTCGCGCCAGTATACTCAATTTATACCAAGGCGAGGGCTGAATGAGTAAAAAATATGAACATAATTTCCAGTGCTAGTCGTCAAGTCATTCTCGATACCGAAACAACCGGTATGAACCAAGCTGGTGGGCCAATACATATTGGTCACCGAATTATCGAAATTGGTTGTGTTGAAGTGATTAATCGTCGCTTAACGGGTCGAACGTATCACCAATATATTAATCCTGGTCAAGCGATTGATGAGGAAGCTATTCAAGTTCACGGTATTAGCAATGATCGTGTTGCTAACGAACCGCGGTTTCACCAAATAGCGAAAGATTTCATCGATTTTATCGATGGCGCTGAAATTGTGGCTCATAACGCCAGCTTCGACGTGAGCTTTATGGATCATGAGTTTTCGAAACTCAATCCTATCGGGCCGAAAACCAAAGATATTTGCAGTATTTTAGACAGTTTGGCGATTGCGAAACGTTTACATCCAGGCCAAAAAAACAATCTAGATGCACTGTGTCGACGTTATGGTATCGATAACGGTCGCCGTACGTACCACGGCGCGTTACTCGATGCAGAAATTCTTGCTGATGTTTACTTAATCATGACGGGTGGACAAATTAAGTTTAATTTGTCTAATGAAAAAGCAGGCTATGAAGCTGGCGGAATAAAAAAAATCGATCCAGTTGCGTTTAATCTTAAAGTCGTCGGTGCGTCTGCCGATGAAATACTATTACATGAACAACGACTTGATCTCATTGCGAAGTCAGGTAAATGTCTCTGGAGAGGGTAAACCAACCTTATATGATTGCCACTCGCACCGGTTATCTTGCAATTGCTTGTTTATTTTCGCTTGGTCTCATCATGGCTTGGCAACCTTATGCCCAAGCTTCAATGGTCATAGCATCCCAAGCTGCAGAACTTAAAAATCGTTTTCGAATCGATCATATGGTTGATAATCTAACCTTGGTGATTCAACGCACCTATGGTTCTGCTCCTGTGGTGGTGATTTTACCTGATGGCAGTAAATGGTATTCAAATCGTCATCCCCAGACCGTAAAATGGGTGGATGGTCTTGCTGCCGATATGATTTATATCGAAAAGCCGATGCCAGGGCCTTGGCAGTTACTCGGTAATGTGGTCCAAGGCTCGACCATCAAAAAAATCTCTAAGTTGGACATTGAGGTACAACCCTTGCCACAACCCCTATATCAAGGGGAAAGGCTGAAAGTGACCGCTAGACTCTTGGGTGATAAGTTAACCATGAGAATGCCGGGTTTAGATTACATGGTTGAGTGGACGGCTCGTTTTACCAGTGAGCGCCTTGCTAGCGATAATAATTTTGCAACAGGAACCATTATTGTTGGCGCGTATCAAGACAATGGTGAAAAGTTAGATGAAGTGCCAGACGATGGTATATTTACCGGTAACCCTAATTTACAACAACCCACCGGCCATTATGTGCTCAATGTCACAGCACGAAATGATGTGTTCGAACGCGAATATGTGATGCCTTTTGAGCTTTCGCCACAACCGATAAACGTTAAAATGGAGCCCAATAGCGACCCATTAAAAGACATATGGCAAATACAATTATCGGTTGATGAATCTGTTGTTTTGTTAGCACAAACTCATTTTGAGTTTGAATTAGTGGGGCCTGCCGGGTTAAAACTGCCGATCACATTGCAAACAGTGACCAGTTCAGATCAAATTTTATATCTACCTAAAGTGACCAAGTTTGGTAGTTATCGGGTTAAAGGTTATGTGGTGTCGACAACAGTCGATGGCCGTGAAATCGTCCTTAATTTACCAGAAATGTTTTTCAATTTAATCGAACCGGCTGCGCCTGCGCCAACAGCCCAAGCGCTGGCTGAAAAAGCGGCCATTCAGGCTGCCATTGAAGAACAAGTGGCCAAGGATAATGCCATGTTTTGGATTATTACCATTAACGGGGTACTCTTTTTAGTCGGCGTTGTTGGTTTGGTGGTGTGGCGTAAAAAGCAGACATTGGCAAAGGCGATGGCAGCGGCAGAACAAAGGTTAAACAAAAATCGAGTCGATGAAGATAAGCCCAAAGACAGTATTCTTCAAAGCGTCGACTTAGATGATATTGATTTGAGTATCCCAGACGATAAAACCTAAGCCGCCAACTCGAGTATTGTTTTACCAAATATTAGCGGCTGACAATGGACAATATGTTTTGTGTCTATCTAGCACTCCGTGAAAGGTTAGGACGCTTTATTAGAGATAGTCGGTCTATCACAAGTATCGAAGACAAATGTGTAGTCCCATAAGCTCCGTCAAAATAAGACTAAAATCTCTACATCACGATAGACGTTTTTGCTTTAACACCAACAGCAGCAGTAGCTCAGTTGGGCCCACAATGTGATTTATATTGTTTGGCCCTAATTCCATGAGTGAATTCCATGAGTGAATTCCATTCGTGGTTTTTTCGCTTCATTATTAATGGGCCGCGGTCTGTCACTAAGGGCTCTGCGGGGTCATTCATTTAAAAATCAGTGGCAGATTGGTAATGCTTCAAAAAAGTGTTACTAACGTATGAGGATGCCACGACTTAACCAAACGTAAACTTGATTTTTTTAGCACGCCTCTGGTGTCAATTAGAATGCGAAACTAACATTGAGCTCCAATGAGCGGCCTGCACCGGCTATTGGTTCAAAGCCGTTACTGCTGTCTGCTTTGTATTGTGCAACACTGACACCGCCCAGCGGCAATTGATAATAGTCATCGAGTAGGTTGTTCACTGCGATGGTCATTGTCACATCTTGCCATTGAATACTGCTGCTTAAGTTAAGCCGTGAGTAACAGTCTGTTGAGTTTTCTAAACGCTGACTATCAACGCGATCTTTGCTTGCAACCCATTGCCAGCTAACACTATTTTGCCAATCCCCCCGTTCTTGCTGTAAAGCCAACTCAGTTTGCAAAGGCTTTATTTGATATAAGGGCTCGTTACTGTCATTTCTTTCCCCGCGAGTCGCACTGACATTAGCGACCATTAGCCACTTACCACTGCTGTTTTCTGCTAGTTGATATTCAGCATCCATACGTGCGCCAAACAGGGTGGCGTCAACATTGGCAAATTGTAAAATATTACGCCGAGTATTGGCCATTGTGGTTTTGTTAAAATGACCTACCACATCGGCATCGATATAGTCTTTAATGGTGCTATACCAGGCGGTTGCACTAAAAGCTAAATCGTCTTGTACCAGCTTGTATGCTGCACTTAAGGTATGTGCCGTTTCGGCGCTAAGATCAGGATTACCAATATAGCCATTTGCATCACCGTACCAACCAATCATAGTCGTGGCCATGGTGCTTTGACCCCAGCTATAGCGTTCATATAAATTAGGCGCGCGGCTCTTTCTCGCTAAGCCTAATTCAATGACTTCGGTATCACTCAATTGATAACGCGCAAGCAGGGTAGCGTCGATAATATTGTCATTGCGCTTACGATAAAGGTCATTGAACTCGTTAGCTGCGGTAGCATTCACATTTGTCATGCCCATCATGCTCATGGTGTTGTAGGGTTGTACTTCACCTGTGCTTGTTGACACATATTCATAGCGTACACCAGCCGACAGCCACCAACGACGATTTAAGGTTTGCTGCCATTCACCATAAAGAGCTGCGCGTTGACGCTTGCCGTCATTAATATTGATATAATCATTGGGCCCCATCATGGTAGAACCATTAATAGCAGGCCAAGTATCATCAAGTTGATAAACATAATATTCTTGCCCAATCAGCAAGGTACTGTCTGAACTTATGGGTAATAGCCAATGCAGTTGGTAGCTGTAATCTTTACCTGTGGTTTCCATTGGCATCATGCCGATTTTTTCGTCAGTAAAAAATCCCATTTCATGTTCAACACTGTGCCAATTGACTTGGGACGTGAACAGACCTTCGTTATCGAGTTGCAATTGATAGCGGGCTAAAGCGCCATAACTGTCATTGTTAGTCATGTCCATATATTGGTTGGCAAAACCTTGATAAGGAATATGCTGATGTGTGAGTTTAATGGCAATTTGTTGGCTATCGTCTTGCCAAGCTGCGGTTAAGGCATGATTTTGTGATTGGTATAGCGTGTCTAATACTTTATCGCCATGACCATCGGTATAGCTGTTTGCATCTTCAAATGAGCCTTGATAACTAACACTGAGTTCTTTGCTTGCTAGGGTCGCATTGACACCAGCTAAAAAGGCGTCGCTAGCGCTGCGATAACCTGCAGCCACATTACCGCTGTGCCATGTGACCGTATCGCTATTCGCAAAAATGGGATTTAAGCTACTGATTTTTATCACACCGGCAATATTATCGCCGCCAGCACTGACAGGAGATACCCCCGCGACCACCTGCGCAGAACTGATTTGATTTGCAGACACATAGGAGAGCGGCGGATTCATGTGATTGGCACATGATGCGGTAATGTCGCTGCCATCAATAAGTATCTTAATGCGATCGCCCATCATGCCATTTAAAATAGGTAAGGCTGATACGCCACCGGCTTGTGAAAAATCGACGCCTTGTTTTTTGAGTAGATTTTCTGCTGAGCCTAACAGGTCTTTATGTGCAGTTTGTTGTCCGTGTACCGTGACGTGTTCAATGCGAGAGCTATCTTGTGCAGTGTACTGCTTAGCTATCACTTGTGGCGTAATGGCAACACTGATCGCCAATGCGATTGATGAGTAAAGCCAAGGAGTATTGCTTAATACATTAAGTGTTTGCTCAGTCGATTTTGTCAAAACGATCACCTTTTTCGGTCAAGGATATGTACCATTGATGAATGCTATTAATGGTACATATGAGATTTGAAAAAATTATAACCTGCTAATAAACTTAATAAATGCGGCATATTGTCGCACCTTTGTTTAAACTTGCGTCATAGGATGAGTTAATATTTTAATGACACATGAGTCAGGCTATCCACTACGCCGATAAGTGATGATATTGGTACTATTTACACATTAAGGTCTTGTTATTTTGATACAAGCTTGCTTATACTGGCGGACATCTTGTCGGAGTGCCATTATGGCTGAGACCGTTTATTCGGGATCCGTTGAACCTGATCAGGCTAGAACCTGCGAAGGAAACAAGCGTAATAATCATGATTATTGAGGAAGATAAATAAAGTATTAACAACAGAATAAGTGATGCTTAATCCCGGGTCTATTTATCGGTTTTGATATCCTGTTAGGTTATTATTTTACTATTTTTTACATATGATTATTAACGTGAACAATAGCGTTTGTATTGTTCACTGCTGCTATCAACACCTCTCCAGACAAGCAACTCTACTCTTAATAATGAGGTTGCTAATGTCAAATCCAAACCGTCGTCAAACTCGAGCTAACGCTCAACAATTTATAGATACCCTTAAACCGTTACAACACCCTAATTCTGAAAAAGTCTATTTACCCGGCAGCCGCGCGGACATTAATGTTGCTATGCGCCAAGTTAATCAATCTGATACCGTGATGGGTGGCAGCGATGCCGAGCCCATCAAGCAAGCTAATCCGCCTATTATGGTGTACGACTGTGCCGGTGCTTATTCTGATCCCCGAGCCAATATCAACGTCCGCCAAGGTTTGGCTAAAATTCGCCAAGCTTGGATTGATGAACGTGCTGACACCGAACAATTATCCGCAGCAAGTTCTGGTTTTACGCAGCAAAGACTCGCCGACGATGGTGTAGACCATTTACGTTTTGATGCTCTTGTTGCCCCGAAACGCGCTAAAACAGGCAAATGTGTGACCCAAATGCACTATGCTCGCCAAGGCATTATCACCCCAGAAATGGAGTATATTGCCATTCGTGAAAACATGGCTCGCAGTGAGGTTACAGACAGTGTACTGACTCAAAAAGCACCTGGGGAAGCTTTTGGCGCGCATATCGGCCAGTTAATTACCCCTGAATTTGTTCGCGATGAAGTGGCTCGAGGTCGAGCGATTATTCCGCTTAATATTAATCACCCAGAAACTGAACCTATGATTATTGGGCGTAACTTTTTGGTTAAAGTGAATGCCAATATTGGCAATTCAGCAGTGACATCTTCAATTGAAGAAGAAGTTGAAAAACTGGTGTGGTCCACTCGTTGGGGCGCAGATACGGTAATGGACTTATCGACAGGGCGCTATATTCATGAAACGCGTGAATGGCTTATTCGTAATTCTCCAGTGCCTATTGGCACAGTCCCCATTTATCAAGCATTAGAAAAGGTTAATGGGGTTGCTGAAGATCTTAATTGGTCAGTGTTTAGAGATACCTTAATTGAACAAGCTGAGCAGGGAGTGGATTATTTTACTATCCACGCCGGCGTGTTATTGCGTTATGTGCCGATGACGGCTAAACGCTTAACCGGTATTGTGTCGCGTGGCGGTTCTATTATGGCTAAGTGGTGTTTAAGCCACCATAAAGAAAGTTTCTTATATGAACATTTTCGCGATATTTGCCAAATTTGTGCTCAATATGATGTGTCGTTGTCATTAGGCGATGGCATGCGCCCCGGCTCTATTGCCGATGCCAATGATGAAGCCCAATTTGCAGAATTAGCAACCCTAGGTGAGTTAGTTAAAATTGCATGGCAATATGACGTGCAAACGATTATTGAAGGCCCTGGTCATGTGCCGATGCAGCTGATTAAAGTCAATATGGAAAAACAATTAGCCCATTGTGACGAAGCGCCATTTTATACCTTAGGCCCACAAACCACCGATATTGCTCCTGGTTATGATCATTTCACCTCGGGGATTGGTGCTGCCATGATGGCCTGGTACGGCGTGGCAATGTTGTGTTATGTCACCCCCAAAGAGCACCTGGGTTTACCTAATAAAGATGATGTAAAGCAAGGACTCATCGCGTATAAAATTGCTGCCCATGCGGCAGATGTGGCTAAGGGACATCCTGGGGCTCAAGTGCGAGATAACGCCTTATCAAAAGCACGTTTTGAATTTCGCTGGGAAGACCAATATAACTTAGGTCTTGATCCTGATACCGCACGGGCTTATCACGATGAATCATTACCGCAAGAGTCAGCTAAAGTGGCCCATTTTTGTTCGATGTGTGGACCCAAATTTTGCTCAATGAAAATCACCCATGAAGTGCGCGAATATGCCGCTAATCTTGAGCAAGCACAAGCGCTTAAGATTGAAGTTGCTTCAGCTAGCGCTTATCAAAGCCACCCTCTAGATCAACATTCAGATCAAACTCAAACCTTGAGCCAAACTGAGGCGATGGCGCAAAAGTCGGCGGAATTTAAAGCCGCTGGATCGGCGATTTATCATGAGGTTAAACCGGTTGTAAAAGCCGATATCGACTTAACGGCTGAGGTTGAATAATCACTATGAATTCAACGACGCTTGTCAGTGAATACATAACGCCAACACCACCTATTGTTTGGACTATAGCCGGTTCAGACAGTGGTGGTGGGGCTGGTATTCAAGCTGATTTATTAACCATGCAGGATTTATCGTGTCACGGGTGTAGCGTGATAACCACCTTAACCGCGCAAAACTCCGTTAGTGTAAGCCTGGTTGAGCCTGTTTCTGAACCTATGCTATTGGCACAATTTGCGAGTTTACTGGCTGACTTACCGCCAGTTGCGATTAAAATCGGACTGTTGGCATCCCAAGCTCAGGTAGACCTATTGGCGGAGTGTTTGACTCAAATGCGAATGACGCGAAAGATTAGGCCGTTTGTGATACTTGATCCTGTGATGGTCGCCAGCAGTGGTGCTAGCTTTAATCCTATGGATCTCGATTTTAGTCCTCTTATTGGCTTAATTGACTTATTAACCCCTAATCAACATGAATTACGCCGCTTATGTCGTCATTCCGTTTTGGCACAACATCGAACTGATGAGATAGATGTTGAACCGCCTGTTGAGTCATCTAATAGATCATCTATTGAAATAAACACCGTTAGCACTTTGCAACAGCAGATGATCAACAACGCTAAGTGGTTATCAGATAGCTTTAACTGCCATGTACTCGCCAAAGGAGGTGATGCCCTGTGGCAGCACCAATTTGCGATAGATATTTATGTGAGTAAAGCCGTAAAGGGCGCCAGTATTGCCCACGATAATGCATCATTTACATTAACCAGTCCGCGGATAACCTTGAGCAATAATCATGGCAGTGGTTGTACATTATCATCTGCTATTGCATGCTTTATCGCCCATGATTTGGTGGTGCATGACGCTATCGTATTGGCAAAAGCTTATGTCAGTAAAGGCTTAGCATTAGGCTTCTGTCCTGGGCAAGGTGCTGGTGTGTTAGCCCGAACGGGTTGGCCCGATGATCTAGAGGTTATGCCGTTAATCAACTTAATCACATCAGGCAATCTAGCTCAAGCTTTTACGGTTAAGCGCGCGGCGCATAATGGCTTTACAGGCTTGCTTCAACCGTTAGGTATTTATCCCGTTGTTGATGATCTTAATATCCTAAAACAACTGCTAGTAGTAGGTTGCAAGACAATCCAATATCGCACTAAGCTCGATCCAGATGCAGACTGTCAGCCGCGATTACCACTGGAAAACAATATCATCACTGCGATTAAACTGGGTCGCGAGTTTCATGCTCAGTTATTTATCAATGACCATTGGCAATTAGCGCTTAAACACGGTGCTTTTGGGGTTCACTTAGGTCAAGAAGACATGGCAAGTGCAGATTTAAGCGCGATTGCCGATGGTGGACTTGCATTAGGCTTATCCAGTCACAGTTATTTTGAAGCCTTGTTAGCCCACCAGTATTCACCATCCTATATTGCCCTCGGGCATATTTTTGCCACCACCACTAAAAAAATGCCATCAGCCCCCCAAGGGGTCAACAAGCTGACTCGTTATGTCAGCTTATTTTCGCGTCATTATCCAACCGTAGCGATTGGCGGAATCAATCTCAGTAACCTTGCGTTAATTGCTAAGACAGGGGTGGGTGATGCTGCGGTTGTCAGGGCTGTGACCACTGCTGTAGATCCCGCCAAGGCTTATCTAGCCTTGCATCACAAATGGCTACAGCTTACACGGTCGTTACCGCAAGTGAATTTATCTGCGGAGGGCGTATGAACACTTTATCTGATAGGCACTATATCCAGTACTCGCGCACCATGTTACTGAGCAATATAGGGGAAGCGGGTCAACTTGCCATTATGAATAGCGCGGTGGTGATTGTCGGCGTTGGTGGATTAGGCCATGTAGTGGCGCATTACCTCGCGGCAGCAGGTGTTCAGCACATGCTGTTAATTGACCACGATGTTGTTGAGTTATCAAACTTACCAAGGCAACTGTTGTTCACGGCCGCAGATATTGGCCAAGCAAAAGTCAAGGTTGCAAAAAAGGTGCTAAGTGCTGCTTACCCTGAGATCAACATCGATGTGCTAGCGGGAAAAGTCACGGCCCAGCATTTTAATAAGCTTGCCAAGCAACAGATGAGTAAAACCGTGGTGTTTGACTGCACTGATAATGTCAGTGCTAGGCAGCTTATTAACCAAATGTGTGTTGAGCATCAATTGACACTGGTTAGTGGGGCGATCAGTGGTTATCAAGGACAAGTGTTTTGTATTGATTTTTCATGTTCAGGCTCAGATTCAGACCCATATTCAGACCCAGGCTCAAATTCACCATGCGGTTGCTATCGTTGTTTATATCCACTTGATATGGACATGGCGCAAAATTGTACCCAAGCAGGCGTGCTTGGGCCTGCTGTGGGTATTATTGCCAGTATGCAAGCGCTGGTGGGCATACAACATATCAGTAATACCTTTACCCAATACGGTATTTTACATCATTTTAATGCTAAGGATTTACGCTGGCAGCATGCCAATATGACTCGAGACCCAGACTGTGAAATGTGTCATCAGCAGGCATTAACTCAGCATGCGGAGCAGCCTAATGACACATATTGATAGCCACTCTCAGATAACGTTGCAACTCAATGGGGTCGAACAAATCGTTCGGGCTAATTTGAATGTAGCCGAATTATTGATTTTATGTGATTTACCCACTCAGTCTGTTGCCATCGTCGTCAATGATAGTGTTGTACCACGAAGCCGTTGGATGCATATATTGTGTCAAGCGAACGACAATATTACGGTCTTTTCTGCCGTTGCTGGAGGTTAATAATGTTGACGATAGCCGATCATCAATTCTCGTCGCGTTTATTTACCGGAACGGGAAAGTTTGCAGATCACAACACTATGTTACAAGCGATAGCCAGTTCGGGGTCGCAGTTAGTGACTTTGGCCATGAAGCGTATCGATTTAACACGCGGCCATGATAATTTACTCGGGCCATTGCAAAGTCTGGGGGTAAAATTACTGCCCAATACTGCTGGGGCGCGTAATGCAAAAGAAGCTATTTTTGCCGCTGAGCTGGCTTATGAAATGCTCGGTACTAAATGGATTAAACTCGAAATTCATCCCGATCCTAAATATCTACTGCCCGATCCCATTGAAACACTGATAGCGGCCCAATACTTGTGTGAGCAAGGCTATATTGTTATGCCTTATGTGCATGCCGACCCTGTGTTATGTCGGCGACTAGAAGAAGTCGGTTGCGCCGCAGTCATGCCTCTTGGCAGTCCCATTGGCAGCAACCAAGGCTTAGCGACGGAAACCTTTTTACGCATCATCATCGAACAAGCCACTATACCAGTGATAATCGATGCTGGAATTGGCGCGCCATCACAAGCTTGCAGGGCCATGGAAATGGGCGCCGCTGCAGTATTGGTTAATACCGCGATTGCCAGTAGTGCTTATCCTCAGAAAATGGCCAAATGCTTTGCTGATGCGGTTGCTACCGGAAGACAAGCATATCTTGCCGGATTAGGCGCAGTAAACCATCACGCTGATGCGACAAGCCCATTAACGGCTTTTTTGACTGATTCATCAATAAAGGTACCAATCCCGACAGCTCATATTATGAGAGATTCAACATGACGTATTCTACGGTCTTTTCGCAATTGGCTCCCGATGCGTTATCGATGAAGCTGTATTCGACTACCGCCAAAGAGGTCGAGTTAGCGTTACGTAACCCTAGCGGCAATATAGACAGTCTTTTAGCGTTATTATCGCCGGCGGCAATGGCATATATTGAACCAATGGCGCAGCAAGCTGCCCAGCTTACACGGCAACGATTTGGTGCCAATATTGGTCTTTTTTTGCCTTTGTATTTGTCTAACCTGTGCGCTAATGAATGTGATTATTGTGGTTTTAGTATGAGCAATAAGGTCAAGCGTAAAACGCTTACTCAGGAAGAGTTAGCCGCAGAAATTGCGATTATTAAACAACGAGGCTTTGATTCGATATTATTGGTGTCTGGCGAGCATGAAACCAAAGTTGGAATGGGATATTTTGAGTCGATGTTACCGATAGTTAACTCGGCTTTTAATTACGTGGCGATGGAAGTTCAGCCGCTGGATACTCATCAGTATCAACGTCTAGGACAGTTAGGGGTCGATGCCGTTATGGTGTACCAAGAAACTTACCGGCCACACACTTACGCTAAACACCATACTCGCGGTAAAAAACAAGATTTCATTTACCGTTTAGATACCCCAGACCGAGTGGCAAAAGCGGGGATTGATAAAATTGGCTTAGGGGTGTTACTAGGACTCGATGATTGGCGATTAGATGCATTACTCATGGGCTTTCATCTAGATTACTTAGAGAAAACCTATTGGCGCAACCGATACAGTATCTCGTTACCTCGTTTACGCCCCTGTACTGGCGGTATTACGCCGAAAGTTGAATTAACCGATGCAGGCTTAGTACAAATGATTTGTGCATTTAGATTGTTTAATCCGCAGCTTGAAATCAGTTTGTCGACTCGCGAGCTACCGTCGTTGAGGGATAATTTACTCCCTTTAGGCATTACCCACATGAGTGCAGGAAGCTCAACTCAACCAGGTGGTTACATGACACCAGACAGTCAGCTTGACCAATTTGAGATCAGTGATAGTCGCTCTGTTGAACAAGTTGTTACTCAAATGAAACTACGGGGGATTAATCCCGTATGGAAAGATTGGGAGATGGGTTGGGTTAAAGGCTAAAATATAGGTTAGTTGTGTTTGAAAACTATACATATTAGTCGATTTAGCCCATACTAAATCGACTTTTTAGGATCAGGAGCGGTTATTATGCAAGTTCAATCAGCGTATGCATCAGGTGTACAAGGATTGCAAAGTGCTCAACAAGGTTTAGCCCAAGCGACAACATCTGTTGCAATGCCAGATCAACAAAAACCGGCGGTGCCTAGCTCATCGACACAAGAGACTGTGACATTAAGCTCTCGTGCTGTTGGACAAACAGATACCACAGCGGCCTTAGTGTCTGCGACTGAATCATCCAATCAAGCTCAAGCATCCTCGAAAGTGATTGAAGTGGCATCTGAGACAGTTGGTAGCTTGATTGATATCCAAGTGTAATCATGAGTGCGTTAATGGTTTCCGCTAACACAGGGTCAGTTATCAATGCTGCCCAAATAAACCATCGCAATTCATTATCCGCACCAGAGGCTCAAACGACTGGCTCTCAAGCAACTAGCTCTCAAGTAAGTAGCACTAAAATAAGTAGTTCTAAAATAAGTAGCACTCAAACAAATAACGCTCAAATCAATAACGCTCAAATCAATAACGCTCAAGTCAATACTACCCAAGCGATAACAACTAAATCCATAGACACCCAATCTGCAGCCGTTCAGTCTAATTGGGTTAACAATAGTTTGGTTAACAATAGTTCGCTTAAATCCAGCTCTAACTCAATTCAAGCAGCGGCTACATCGACATTTAACGCGTCAAAAGACCTCAAGGTTAATTTACCCAGTACGGATACTCAGCCGGGTTTTTCGTCTAGCATCTCAGACAAAAATGACATTCAGTCTAAAAAAAACGTCGGTGCTGATCCACTCCACAGTTACCATTTTAAAAGTGGCCCACTCAATCTGGCTGGTGTATTGAATCGTTCACAAACTCAAGTGCCGGCTCCGGGCGTTGTTGCACCAACATCAGTTGGTACAGGGATATCAACCAGCACGAGTAAAAGTGATACGGCTAATACACAACAACCAGCGGTTAATCATATTAATAAGCCATCGGTCAGTTCAGCTACACCCATAAATGACACTGCGGGAACTGCATTGTTAGATGATTCCAAAGCAACTGCAGAGCCTCAAGCATCAAACACCCAAGATGAGGCCGCAGCAAAACAAGTTGAGCAAAAGGTAGCAACAAAACAACAGCAAATAGAGCGAGCTGAAACAATACAGATCGACCAACTCACGCAGCGAGATACCGAGGTTAAAACGCACGAAAAAGCCCACGCAGCAATAGGTGGCAGTTTAGCCCAAAGTCCAAGTTATCAATATGAAAAAGGCCCAGATGGGCGTCGCTATGTTGTCGATGGTGGAGTCAATATTGATGTGTCGACCGTAGATGGCGATTCCCAAGCAACGTTAAGTAAAATGCAGAAAGTGTATGCAGCAGCAATGGCCCCTGTGCAACCGTCAATGGCGGACATTCATGTTGCGGCGCAAGCATTAAAAAACATCAATGATGCAAACCAAGAGTTAATTCAACAAAGCCAACAAAACACTGGGTCTACACAAAAAAGTCAAAATACCTCTGAGTCCGGTAACCTTTTTACGGCCTCAGATAATCAGTCAGGATCCACTTCAATAACTCATTCCCACAATCCTATCACGCCTAATAGCCGTACTTTAACGATAAATGACACCCTTGGTGCCGATGAGACTAATATGAATTTATTATCCTCCAGGCGGCCATTATCAGCAGAGCAGGGCCATCTTACTGTTGCAAATGAAACGGTTGTAAAGGGTACCCATAAGGCTGAAATAAACTCAGCTCGTCAAATCGAAATTTACGTGTAATACCCACCTTTATCTATGCCTCATCAGGTATTAAGTTAACATTCGCTAAGCCTAGAAAAGCTACCATGCTGAGTGGTTAGATTATGTTGCGTATTGTGAGTCTATTGCAAGTCAATGCAACATAAGTAGCTGAACAAGTGGCTGTTTGATAACCGTTTATTATCCCGACCGAGGTTAACTAGATTAAAGTGACATTTAGACTTACTTAATGGGAAGAAAACATCTTCTGCTGATAATTAATCATTAAATGGTAAATTATGTTGTTTTAAAATTAAGTTTTCTAATAATTTACAGGCCGGCCCTTGCTGATCGCGATTCGGTATTACTAAGTTAAGCATTATTTTTCGCTGATAACTGCCGCGCAAATGTAATCGGATGAGTTGTTTATTAGCAATTTCTTGTTCGACTAAAAAACTGGGTATCCAGCAAAAACCTATATTACGTGCCAAAATTATTTTTGCTTCATGAAAGTTAGATACGGTCCAACGCTGTTCTGCTTTTAACCAACCAATATCATTGGTGGCATTTATTCCTGTATCTTTAATCACAATTTGCAAGTGCTGGGCTAATTGCTTGTCATCTTCAATTAACGCGAGTTGTGACAGTGGATGCTCGGGATGACACACAAGTTCAAAACTTAATTCACATAACGGTTCAGCAATATGGCCTTTAGGGGGGGTGGCACAGATAGCAATATCGACCTGATTATTTTTTACTAATTCATGAGTGCCTGAAATCACCGAATCAATAATCGTTACACGAGTGCCGCGACTTTCAGGTAAAAATGCTGTTAATGATCCAACAAGATCGTCCATCGGATAAACAATCTCTCTGGCAATGGTTAGGTTAGGTTCCCAACCTTGGCCTAAATTGCTGGCTAATTGTTCAAGCTCTTCAACCGATTGAGTTAAATGACGGGAACGACGCAGTAATACTTCACCTTGTTCAGTTAAATAGGCTTTGCGGCCTTTTACTTCGAGTAGGTTAATGCCTAATTGGTGCTGTAACTTGGACACGGCATGGTTGAGTGACGATTGGCTTTTATTGAGTTTCTCTGCTGCCTGCGCATAGCCTCCAAAATCAACGACTGCTTGGACGATCCGCCATTGCTCTAGCGTTGATTTTGCTCGGCTCATTAAGTGTTCTCTTTACAGGTGACAGAAATTGAAGGAAAAAACCATAACATCTTTTTATGTAAACAAGACAAATGGGGCACATTTGTCTTCAATATATACAGGTCTTATTTAGTGTAATTTAGTATCACTCGCAGATGCTTTAGGCTTAACTAATTTAGGTAGATGTTTCTTAGTACTAGCAATATCATTTAAATATGGGCCTTTATGTAATGTGTCAGGCCAATCTAGTAACATCATTGCCAACACATTTCTGTGTTCGCCGCTGGATAAGTCCGCTTTACCATGAGGTGATAGGATCATCATAGTGTTTGGATCGTAGGCTGCAATGACATGTTTTTTCACTTTATCGACAACAGGATTTGAACCATTGCCAGTGATCAAGAAACTAATACCCACTTCAGTAATAATATCTTCTGTAGTGTCCGTTAAAATACGATCGATATTCTTTTCGAAGTAATCTAAAATCCACTGATGTTCTTTTGGATCAACTGGGTATTGATAATACCCGCTGGCTGAAAAAATAAAGTGAGTCATGCCATAAATTTTATTTTTGTATTGGCCTTTTTCAAGCTGATCATCTTTGCTGTTTGGGTATGTGTTAATAAAGGCCTTTTTGTAAGCCTCATAATAGTCGCCAACACCAATTTGTTTCGCCCAGTACACATAGTTTATTAATTGTGCAGCCCAAGCTTGGATCATCTGTTTATCGGTTAACGCGGGTGCTAAGTTGGCATTTTTTAGGGTTTTTATCATTAAATCATGACAAGGTCCGGTAAAGCCAAACTCATCGACACGGCTGGCATAACGTAATAAGACATTGCTATACAACATAAAGTTAGGGTAGGGGGCGATGGCTTTTTTACGTGCTTGGCCACGTGGGCCGTTACCTAATTTATCCACTGCAATTTTTGATTCACTTTTAATAAAACCTGGTTTATCCAGATTACAGGAATAATAGGCTTGGCGTTCAGCAATGGTGAGTAGGTCGATTAATGACCCGTTGGCATATTTGGTTTCACCCGTCATACGGAATTGACGAATGGCATAATGTCCTTGGACTCGTGGGGGTAACGAATAAAGATTGGTCTCTAAATTGGCTTTAATCCCATGATAAACTTGTTCAGACGTTAAATTATGAGCTACTTTTTCAACGGGCTTTGTTGCGAAAACCACACTACTAAACAACGTAGCTGACAATAGTAAGTACCAGAGTGCTTTACTCTTGTGTAGTACCAGCATGTTTAAATCTCCTGATGAGTGAATGTGGGTCAATCGGTGGGCCAATAAGCTGCTCAAGTTTATCGTTTAAGGTTAAATCTGTTTCGTTGACAACTAATAAATTAAATATATCCCTGGTCGATATTGTAGGGGGGGTCTGGGCAATGACTAATTGAGCCAATGCAGTTTGCCATAGAGGAAGATAATGATTAATGCCTTCATTAGCAATAGCTTGATAACTATATATTGCATCAGTAGCATTAGGCCATGGCTGGCCAAAACTTTGTTCAAATTTGTCTGATAGTTGCTGATTATAAGCTAACCAAATATCTTGATCAGTCCGCTTCAAATCACCTTCATACTGATAAAATGCCAGCGCGACTTTTGCTCTAAATACCCACAGTTGTTTCTGGTAATTTGCGGCGAGTTCGCTACGTTCAGACTGTAAGGGCAAGCTAAGTTGCTGCTTAATGTAGTGAACTAACCATTGCGTTGCAATAGCATGGGCATCGCTGTTTTGGCCTCGATGGTTGAGAAAATAAAACTGGCCACCTTGAGCTAAGGATACTATTGCTTGGCTCAAGGCGTTAATTAATTCGTGTTGTTGTGTTGTGCGAGTTAATTGTTGTGGAAAACTGAGCACATATTGACCAAATTGATGACCAACCACAGTTTGTTTTATCAGTTGACCATCTACGTTGACACCAGGTTGTAACTTACCTGGTGGGTAGGTAAAAATCTCACCCAATAATCTTTGTTGATGCCAAACTCGAATAATTTGCGTGTCACTCAAGGCCCTATGTTGACTATCATCAGTGGAGGGATCTTTGTCTATAGTCGATTTTTCTACAATGATTAGCTCAAACTTGAGATCTAAAGGCTTAAGGCTTTGCAATATTTGCTGTAAAAATGCATTCGCAGTTACCGTATCCATGTTCGATGATTTACTGGCACGGCCTAAAGCTTGGGCAATATTCCATGGCGCGATATTTAGATTGGTTGTTTGCTCGGCTAAAAATTGCGCTAATAATAGAGGGGTTAAACCATGAGATGACAGCTGTGCCTGTGCTGTATTGCCATATTCTTGAAGCATTGCATGCTGCTGTTGCAGTTGATGGATCAATGCCAGTGCAGGGGCTTGTTGGTCTTTAGTTCGAACTTGATAGGCGAGCCAGGCTTGTTTTCTGCAGAGTTCATTAGGTTGTTTAATTAAATACTTGGCAATACTAATATCGATATTGGTAGTACTTTCATGCTTAATTGCTTCATCAGTATTGGCTGCATTGGTTAATACACAATCTTGCTGATTAAATTGCAATGTAAATTGCCGCGATGACAATGCTTGATTAATGCTGGCCTGGGCGCTGTGCAGTTTTGACTTTTTGATTAAAGTCCATTGCGACCGTTTTATCGCAACTAAACGTTGTGCAAACTGATTATAAGGTGGTGCAAGGTGTTGTAACTGATCGATTAGGGATTGGGTTTTCGGGGCTGTAGCTAAAGCATAAAATTCATCGGCAAGGTGGAGTTGGCACCATAATAAGCCTTGTCTACTGAGGTTATCATTGGCAAAAGGGCGGTAGTATTGAATTCTGTCGTTGATATTATTTAACGCAATTGTGCGTTTTTCAAATTCAACAGCTTGTTGTTCAAACGACTGAAAAGTGACAAGGCTATCTTGTCCTAAGTCAGGTTGATATTGTAAGCACTGTTCAATGAACAGTGCTAATGGACCCGCCACCGCGTTTGAGGTGGCTAATAGATTAAAAAATAGGGTTGCTACAAAAATGCTTTTTAGCATAAGCCACACGTTCCTCAACTGACATTGCTGAGCTTTTCATCGCTTCAACATGCTTAAGTCGAGGTAACATCCCTCTACCATTGGCAATTTGAATGGTTAAACCTGGGCGAGCATTTAATTCAAGTAATAATGGGCCTTTGTTTTTATCTAACACCATGTCAGTACCTAAATACCCTAACTCACACATTTCATAGGCACTCGATGCCGTATGAAGTAAAGTTTCCCAATGAGGAACTGTGATGTCCGACAGAGGGAAGTGAGTATCAGGATGTTTATCAACGGGTAAGTCAAATTGCACTGCATGTAAACTGTTTCCGGTGGCGATATCTAAACCCACACCCACAGCGCCTTGGTGTAAGTTTGCCTTGCCATCAGATGCTGAAGTCGATAAACGTAACATTCCCATGACAGGAAAGCCTTTAAACACAATTAAGCGGATGTCAGGGACACCTTCATAGCTTAGGCCTTCAAACACCGGATCAAATTCAATTAACCCTTCTACAATCGCGACATCTGGCTTACCACCCAGTGAAAATAATCCACTTAAAATATTTGATACATGACGATAAATTTCGCTATGCGTCACTTCATGACCATTGGACTTGTAATAACAGCCATTGCTCACTCTGGTGATCACCATAATGCCTTTACCGCCAGAACCTTTTGCCGGTTTTATCACAAAACCGCTACGGTCTAGGACCATAGCTGGAATTTCTTGGATTTTATGTTGTTGGTGAACAACCCCAATTAAATCGGGAACCGCAATGCCATTAGCCAGCGCAAGTTGTTTAGTAATCAGTTTGTCATCAACGCGCTTATAAAACTTGCGCTGATTGTAACGACCAATATAGCTAATATTGCGCCTGTTCATGTTGAGTACACCGCTACGGCTCAATTCCCAGGGCCAGGCGTACTTCATTATTGCTCTCCAACTAATGGTTTAAAGCGTTTTAGCTCAGTTAAACGGTAACCAGTGTACTGGCCCATCACTAATACCAAGGCTAAGATCACTAAATGAATACCCAAGAAGTTAAATACCCAATATTGGACTATTTGATTGTCCATGGCTAGGTATGCCAATGTTGCTACAAACAAGCTGCCGCCACCTGAGACAAAGACTTTCTTAGGGCCTTCTTCTTCCCAGAGAATCGACATACGCTCAATGGTCCACGCTAGGATGATCATTGGGAAGAAGGTTACAGTGAGTCCTTCATTTAAGCCTAATTTGAATGAGATTAAGGTAAATAACCCAATAATGAAAATCACCACAATAATCACCGCCGATATTCGGGAGATCAGTAGTAAGTTGAGGGTCGACAGATAGGAACGGATCATTAATCCACAGGCTATAATCAGTAAGAAACCAATTAAGCCTGTTAATAAGGTGGTTTGAATAAAGGCCATGGCAATCAATACCGGCATAAAAGTACCCGATGTTTTGATGCCGACAATGACGCGCAAGAAAACCACCACTAATACCCCAATAGGAATTAATAGAATGCCTTTAAAGGTGCTTTGTTCTTCAAGCGGTAACTGATACAAGGAAAAGTCCCACGCATCGTCATTCATCATCATGTCAATAGAGGTTGCCAATGCGGAGCGAGTATCCTTTAACATTGAGAAATTCACTAATGAATTAGTCCCCCCCATAACATCAAGCACTGAGTGTCCGGAATATTCCCATAACACTAGCGTATTATCACGGCCTTTCTTGTTGTTTGGAACGTCAAAAAGTATCCATTCACCATCATTATAAATCTGAACGTATGATGTGAGCTGCTGACGACGTCGTTGATCTTCGAGTTGCAAACCATTAATGATCCGTGCCGGCACGCCTTTTGAGTGCAACATATGCACAAACAAATTTGTTGAGGTGTTGGCTGATAACAACAACGCCATATTTTGGCTTTGATCATTATCATTAATTAAATTCATTAACTGCTGTGCAAAAGACAAGTTTGTTGCACTGCGGATCCATACTTCTTCAATTATTTGGTCTGCTGCTGATTTTTCTGTTGCAGGCCATAAATAAGGTTCAGGCGTAAGGGGTTCTTCATCTGTTTCAATATTGAGTTTGCCTGTTGGGACTAGCGTGACTCGATAATACAGTGCTTGTGGGCCTGAAGCTTCGCGAATTGACCAAACGGCACGGCGATTATCGGTGTCAGCGGAAATATTTAAGCCATAACCTGATGACGAAGCATTCTCGACCAATATGTCAAAGGCAGGATCGTTAGGTAATGAAAAATTAACTTCGGCGGGTTGGTTTGTACCATTAAAACTGACCTTGGCATCTATGGCCCAACTTTGCACTTGTTCACCCGGTAAAAAAGGCACATTGTGCTCAATACCACGGTAAATACTGGCACTTATCCCTGCGATAAACAGCAGTACAACGAATATGTAAAACGGTTTACGAGAATGCATTACGGATCCTACTTAATTAACGTGGTAATTTGGTTTTTAGCTTTGCCATGAATGTACATTTGGCCCACATCAACAATGGCAATGTCTTTCATAAACTTGCGACCTAGTAATAAAGGATAATCTAGGTGGCTTCGATCTGTTAGGTTTAATTCTGTTTCAGCGGAATATTTACCTATTTTTAAATGGGCATGGATAACGGGACGACGATCATTACCGGTATCAACATCTTGTTTAATACGAATGAAGTGTTCAACTTCTGATTCAAACGTATTGCCAGGTTGATCAAACCCATTAGTCATTACGTCAAAACGAACCCATTGTTCGCCTTCTCGTTCAAATAATACAATATTGCGCGCATCTAAAGATGATGACTCTGCACCGGTATCGATACGGGTCGCAAACTTGACTTTCAATTCATCAATAAAGACACTTTCGACTTCACCGAGTAGAAATTTTTCACCCATAATGCTTTCTGGGCATTGTTTAACCTCGGCCATCTTTGGCATTGGTGGTTGAACCATAATCGTTTCCGATTTTTGTCTCATCGCAGTACTTACCTGAGTCTTCAGTTTTCTGATTTCGGTGGAAAGCGCGCTAATGTCGTTTGTCTGTTGGCTATTATTTGAATTAATTGCATCAATAATAACGGTTTGCGAAACTTGCAGACCGTTATTAAAATCAGCATTGGTTAGCGGAGGTGTTATCGGTTTTTGAGTGACGCTGCAACCTGCGATGAGGGCCGCTACAACGGATAGAGCAATTACCTGCTTTAACATGTCAATTCCTGTTGAATAGTATTATTTATACCAAATCGTGGTTAGGTTGGTTTTTCGTCGCAATAATGATCGCCCTTTTAGGCGCAGGATAACCTTCTACGGTTAAACTCACATCATTTGGATCGAGATAATCAACTAGAGATTCATTTTTCATCCACTGGGTGCTGCGTTGTTCTGCTAATGAGGTGATATCAATGTCAACACAACGAATATCGGTAAACTCGCATTTTTCTAACCATAACATTAAGGCGGCAACTGAAGGCAAAAACCAAACGTTGTTCATTTTTCCATATCTATCTTGTGGAACCAGTACCGCATTTTCATCGCCATCGATCACCAGAGTTTCAAGTACAAGTTCACCACCGACTCGCAGTTGGTCACGTAATTGTAGTAAATGATCAATGGGTGAGCGACGGTGATAGAGCACGCCCATTGAAAATACAGTATCAAAGGCATCTAAAGCCGGTAACTCTTCAATGCCAAGAGGCAGTAAATGCACTGGGTGCTGATTACCTGCGATTCGTTTTAGGGCTTCAAATTGGCATAAAAATAATGGTGAAGGATCTATCCCTACTACGCGAGAGGCTCCCGCACCATACATCCGCCACATGTGGTAACCACTTCCACAGCCCACATCTAAAACGGTACGATTATTTAAAGGCGAAATAAACGCTTTAACTCGATCCCATTTCCAATCACTGCGCCATTCAGTATCAATTTGGATACCATGTACTGAAAAAGGCCCTTTGCGCCACGGCTGAAAAACGGCTAATAAATTAGTCAGTTTCTCTACTTGACCAGGGCTTAATTGTTCTCCACTGCCAATGGTTACGCTGCTAGTAAAATCAACTTGATCAGGTTGTGGGTAATGTAATTTATTGAGAACCTTTTCCCATTTAGGCAAATTGCCGTGTTTATGATCTCGTTGCCATTGCCCCAAAATTGCCGGTAATGTTTCCAGCCAATGTTGCAGGTTTGAATCGGCAATATCTTTGTAAAAAGAGCTAAAATTGATCATTTAATCGCTACCATAGATGCAAAGTTAAAACATTGAAACCAGACTGAAAAGTGCGAAAAACCATTTTCAGTAAAACGCTGTTCATGTACATTCAAGCTATCTGGGCGCATCACGTTTTCTAACGCACTGCGTTTTTGACTTATTTCGAGTTCACTATACCCATTTGCACGCTTAAAATCTAAATGCTGTTGATCCAGTAATTGATGTATATGATTATCTTCAAAAAACAACTTCTCTGAAATGACTAATATACCACCAGGCAACATTCCGTCATAAATGCGTTTTATCAAGGCATCACGATCGTGAGTAGGCAAAAATTGTAGGGTAAAGTTTAGCACTACCATCGATGCTTTATTAATGTCTACATCTCTTATATCAGCGCACAGCAGGTTAACTTGAATATCACTCACATAAGCCGCGAGATTTTCGGTACAACGTTCAATCATTGATTGGCTGTTGTCTACCGCATAAATCTGGCATCCTCGTCCTTCAATCTGGCGACGAATACTTAATGTTGCCGAGCCTAACGAACTGCCAAGATCGTATATATTGCTTTGAGGTGTGACAAATCGATTAGCAAAATCACCTATGGTATTGATGATTTGTGCATAGCCAGGAACAGAGCGGCGGATCATGTCATTAAAGACACCTGCAACACGTTGATCAAATTGAAAATCTGCTATTTGGTTTGTTGCATTAGCGTATATCGTATCTTGTTGAGAGTTCATGAGTTGCAATGTGAAAAAATTAAGTTTGTATTTTAGCTAATCATGGTGAACCACAGCAAGTATCTAACGGGCAATTTATGAGTTTTTTTTCAAATAGATCACGATGATGTCAATAAGATAGGCTTAAACTGCTTATTTTTGCTGGCATTATGTACAATATGTTCAAAAATTAATTTCTATTCATAAAATTAGCACGACACAAGCTGGAAAAATGATATTATTTAGCCTTGTTACAAAGTAATAACAATAGATGTCTGCTAAACCATTCTCAACCATCTTTGGCTAACATCATCAATATTGATCTTTTACCACATTCTGCTGTTCTATCAGTCAATTACTATGAACCCGTTTATTCGGTGAATACAGTATAAAAAGTGAAAGTATTAGGGAAAAAACTTGAAATTTATACCTTGGATATTAGCATTAGTATTTGCGTGTTTTTCAATACCTGCGCAAGCATTACACTCAGATAAAATCGATAAGCCCGTTGAAAATAAACCCTTGATCATTGTTATGGGGGAAGATACGTATCCGTTTGAATATTTAGATGAGAGGGGGACTCCTGCCGGTATTTTAGTTGATTTATGGCGCGAGTGGTCAATCATCACTGACACTAAAGTGCAATTTGTGTCTCGGCACTGGCAGCAGTCAATGAATCAACTCGAACAGAAAAAAGCAGATGTTCATATTGGTATGTCTCAAAACCAAGCACGGTTAAAAAAGTTTGATTTTGCTAAATCATTTACCTCATTAAATACCTATTTATACATTCATAAGTCTATAAATAGTAAAAAGAAAATTAGCGATTTAATTCCCTATCAAGTCGGTATTGTGACGGGCTCATCCCATGAAGCAACATTATCAGCATTAGAACCCAAGCTTAGTTTTAAGCGTTATCAAAATCGTGAACAATTGTTACAAGCGGCGGTTAACGGAGAGTTGTTTGTTTTCGCCGGTATTGAAGGATATCAACGCAACTTAGCACTAGAGCAAGATATCGCGGCAAATTTTTACAGCTCATCACGTATCTTAATTAAAAAAATCAACCTTGCACCGGCAGTAGTGAAAGGGGATCAGGCGCTTGTTAACAAAATAAATAATGGTTTTGAATTAATACCCGCCGAGGTTATCCAGCAAATAGAGCGTCACTGGTTAGGTTATCATCGACAAACATCGGGTGTGATTATTGCGATGCAAAATGGTGTCGAACCCTACGTAGATATCGATGCTGATGGTTTTCCACATGGCATGCTAGTTGACTTATGGACATTATGGTCAGAAAAAACCGGTATCAAAATTGATTTTGTTGCAGGCGACATGAATAGCAGTATTGATGACGTCAAACGTGGCGTGGCAGACGTTCACATTGGGTACCCTGAAAGCCAAGATATGCGAACGGGTCTCAAGCAAGCTTGGCATATTATTTCAGTCAAAAGTCGTTTTTTTAGTTCAAACCCGAAATTAACTCATATTGAAGATATTGCCATGCGCATCGGGGTGTTTCCTACAGCACCGTATATTAGTGATATAAAAAAAATGTTTCCTAAGGCACAGTTACGTTTTTATGACACCTTAGAAAGTATGGTGAAAGCGGGTCGCAATGACGAAATTAGCGGTTTTGTGTCGTCTGCCGCCATGACGTCACATTATTTGTTGGCTAATAAATTATGGGCAGAGTTTCGACAATATACTGATATCGAATTTACGACAGATATGTATGTGTTAACACGTGTTGACGACAGTGGATTAGCGGATCGAATTCAAGCAGGATTTAATTTAATTTCTGTCGAAGAACAAATTCAAATTGAACGTAAATGGTTAATTAATCCAGACGATCGTTTTTTTGCAGGTTCTGCCAATAAAATAAAACTAACAACTCAACAAAAGCAATATGTAAGTAGCTTAGGCGCTATCAAAATGGGTTACCTAAAAAATTGGGCACCTATGGAATTTCAAGGGAAAAATGGTGAGTTTTTAGGGGTGAATGCAGACATTAAAAATTTACTGGTTAAACAACTCAATTTAACCATTATCCCAGTGGCTTACGATGATTTTGGTAAAATGGTCAGTGACCTTGTTAAAGGAGAAATTCATTTAGTTGCCAGCATGGCTAAAACATCAGATCGAGCAAACACTCTTGCATTCTCATTAGCATATTGGCCGTCACCTTGGGCGATAATCACTTCGTTAACTCAACCTCCCATTTTTAATGTCTCACAAATTGCGGGTAAACGACTGGCTGTTGTTGATGGCTACCATATTGTGGATCAGCTTCGTCAACAATACCCAGAAATAAAGTTAGTGGTTGTGTCAGATACCAAGCAGGGTACGGAAGCGGTGGTTAATGGCAGCGCGGATATGTTTGTTGAACAAGTGGCTACATTGGCGACTACTTTAAAAGGTGGTCAATATCCGAGTTTAAAAATGTCGTTGTTAACCGAGTTTACCGAGCAGCATAGCCACATTGGTCTATTCCCAGGGCTGAAAAAATTAGTTCCTTTGATTGATAGAGCGATTGCGACGATAGATGAAACCGAGCAACAGAACATGTATCAAAAATGGGTATCGTTAGATCTCAATAGTGACACATTACGTTACCAGCGTTGGTTTAAATTATTGGTGATCGGTTTGTTAATTATCACTGTGATCGCCATCGTGATATTGATTTCAAATCGACGCTTAAATGTCGAAATCCAAAAGCGCTTTAAAGCTGAAGAAACGCTTAAGTATATGGCAGATCATGACAATGTTACCGCACTGCCTAATCGCAGTTTACTTGATGATAGATTAACGCAAGCAACACTGACTCATCATAGAGATAAATTAAAATTTGCATTGTTGTTTATTGATTTAGATGGCTTTAAAGCGATAAATGATCAGCACGGTCATCATATGGGTGATAAGTTACTACAACGCATAGCCGTGTTATTAACTCGGCATGTAAGAGAATCAGACACTGTGGCTCGTTTTGGTGGTGATGAGTTTGTGGTGTTATTAAATCACATAGAAGCTAAAGAAAATGCCCGTCAAGTGGCTGATAACATCTTAATCGCATTAAAGAAGCCGTTATTAATCGATGATATCAGTGTCACTATTTCGGCCAGTATCGGTGTGGCTATCTTCCCTGATGATGCCGATAGTGGGGCTTCATTATTGAAGAAATCAGATCAGCTAATGTATCAGGCTAAAAAAGTCGGCGGTCATCAATACAAAATGAATTAGTTTTACCTTGATGGTTTTTCAGTCAATCGGTCGAGATTATTTGCTCTAGGTCTAGTTAATTCACCCAATCTGATTGATACTTCAATGCATAAGTTTGAGTCACGGTATATAATGCCGTTTTTGTGGTTTTCGATTTCCAAAATACCGCTTTGTGGATAAAGGATAGAGTTCAATGCGCAGTCATTATTGTGGAGACGTTAATAAGTCTCATCTAGGTCAAGAAGTTACTTTAGTCGGTTGGGTAAACCGTAGTCGAGATTTAGGCGGAGTCGTATTTTTAGACTTACGCGATAGAGAAGGGCTAGTGCAGGTTGTTTATGACCCAGATCTAAAAGATGTTTTTGATATAGCAAGCACGTTGCGCAGTGAATTTTGTGTTCAGGTCAAAGGGGTTGTTAGTGCCCGTCCAGCAAGCCAAGTCAATTCAAACATGAAGACTGGCGAAATTGAAATTTTGGGTAAGCAATTGACCATTATTAATGCCTCTGCTCCGTTGCCATTGAGCATGGATAATTACCAAAATAACAGCGAAGAACAACGTTTAAAATACCGTTATTTAGATTTACGTCGTCCAGAGATGGCCGAGCGTCTTATTTTTCGTGCAAAAGTGACCAGCTCAGTGCGTCGCTTTTTAGACAGCAATGGCTTTTTAGATATCGAAACGCCTATTTTGACTAAAGCCACCCCAGAAGGTGCGCGTGACTATTTAGTTCCTAGCCGGACTTATAAAGGTCAGTTTTTTGCTTTACCTCAATCACCACAGCTGTTCAAACAGCTGCTAATGATGTCTGGTTTTGATCGCTATTACCAAATTGTAAAATGTTTCCGTGATGAAGATTTACGGGCAGATCGCCAGCCTGAATTTACTCAAATCGATATTGAAACTTCGTTTATGTCTTCTGAACAAGTCATGGAAAAAACTGAGCAAATGATGCGCGGTTTATTCCAAGATTTATTGAATGTTGATTTAGGCGATTTTCCACGCATGTCATACGCAGAAGCAATGAAACGTTACGGTTCTGATAAACCCGATTTGCGTAACCCGCTTGAGTTAGTTGATATTGCCGATTTAGTTAACAATGTCGAGTTTGCCGTTTTTAATGGCCCGGCAAACGATGTAGAAGGCCGCGTAGCAGCGTTACGTATTCCAACTGGCGCATCATTATCACGTAAGCAAATTGATGACTACACTAAGTATGCTGGTATTTATGGCGCTAAAGGCTTAGCGTGGATGAAGATAAATGACTTAGCAGCAGGTATCGAAGGTATTCAATCTCCAGTACTTAAGTTTTTAACCGAAGCTATCGTTAACGACATTATTAGCCGTACTGGCGCACAAACCGGTGATATCATTCTATTTGGTGCAGACAAAGCGACCGTCGTGGAAGAAGCCATGGGCGCGCTGCGCTTAAAAGCAGGTGAAGATTTCAAGCTACTTGAAGGTGAATGGCGCCCATTATGGGTGGTTGACTTCCCAATGTTTGAACAAATTAATGGTGGTTTCCACGCCGTTCACCATCCATTTACCGCCCCTCGTGGGATTAGTGCTGAACAATTGGCCGCTGATCCCGCTGTGGCAATTTCAGATGCCTACGACATGGTGTTAAATGGTTGTGAGTTAGGGGGTGGTTCAGTACGTATCCACAACGCAGAAATGCAAAGCACAGTATTTGGCATTTTAGGCATTGAAGCAGAAGAAGCGAATGAAAAATTCGGATTCTTACTTGAAGCATTACGTTATGGTACCCCACCTCATGCTGGTTTAGCCTTCGGATTAGATCGTATTATTATGTTAATGACAGGGGCAAGCTCAATTCGTGACGTGATGGCTTTCCCTAAAACCACCACAGCGGCGTGTCCGTTAACCAATGCGCCAGGATTTGCTAACCCAGTTCAACTCGCTGAGTTAGGCATTGCTGTGGTTGAAAAGGTTAAAACAGAAGAGTAAAACGCTAACGTTAGCCATTTGCTCGCTCTTAAATGGGCACTATATACCGAGGCTTTTGCCTCGGTACGTTTTTGACAAGTAGACTGTTTCACTTGAAAAATTCTATTAAATAGTAAGGAGATATAATGGCAGGACACAGTAAATGGGACAATATTAAACACCGTAAAGCGGCACAAGATGCTAAACGCGGTAAGTTATTCACCAAATTTATTCGCGAGCTCAATGTGCCGGCCCGCGAAGGCGGTTCTGATATTGATGCTAATCCCAGATTACGCGCTGCAGTCGATAAAGCCTTATCCAATAATATGACCCGAGATACCGTTGAACGCGCAATCAAACGTGGTGCCGGTGAAATGGATGGTCAGCAATTAGAAACCATTATTTATGAAGGCTATGGCCCCGGAGGGACTGCTGTGATGGTTGAAACCATGACGGATAATCGTAATCGTACTGTTTCTGGCGTGCGAAATGCGTTTAATAAGTCTGGAGGCAACTTAGGTACCGACGGTTCAGTGGCGTATCTGTTTACTAAATCTGGCATTATTTCTTATGACACTGATATTGATGAAGATAGCTTAATAGACAGTGCGTTAGAGGCGGGTGCTGAAGATGTTGTCACTCATGACGATGGTTCTATCGATGTGTTTACCACTCCAGATACCTTTGGCAAAGTCAAAGATGCACTTGATAGCGCGTCCTTTGACTCTGTTCATGCTGAAGTGACCATGGTTGCGTCATTAAAAGCTGAACTTGATGCTAACACCGCTGAAAAGTTTTTACGTTTAATCGATAACTTAGAAGATAATGATGATGTACAAGAGGTATATCATAATGCTGATATTTTAGATGACGTTATGCAAGTATTAGACAACGCATGAGGCATCAATGGCCATTATTTTAGGGGTTGATCCCGGCTCCCGTATTACAGGCTATGGTGTGATCCAATGCCAAGGCCGGCAACAGATTTACCTTGGCAGCGGCTGTATCCGAACATCTGCCGATGATTTACCCCAACGATTACAACAAATTTATGCGGGTCTATGCGAAATTATTACTCAATATCAGCCTGATGAGTTCGCCATTGAACGGGTGTTTATGGCAAAAAATGCCGACTCTGCCCTAAAACTGGGTCAAGCAAGAGGCGCGGCGATTGTCGCGGCAACATGTGCCGGACTGCCTGTTGCTGAATATAGCGCGACACAGATAAAAAGTGCAGTCGTAGGGACGGGTCGAGCCCAAAAAACACAAGTTCAACATATGATTAAGCAATTACTTAAACTACCTGCTTCACCACAAGCCGATGCGGCGGATGCGTTAGGGGTAGCAATATGCCATTTTCATACTTATCAAAGCCTTATCGCTATGGGTGGTAAAGCTAGCAGCAGAACATATGGAAGATACAAATGATAGGTCGTCTAAGTGGTATTTTAGTTGAAAAACACGCGCCTGAAGTGGTGCTCGATGTCAATGGTGTCGGTTATGAGTTGCAAGTGCCCATGACCAGCTTTTATGAGTTGCCAGCGTTAAATCAAGCTGCGATGTTATTTACCCATTTTGTGGTGCGTGAAGATGCGCAGTTACTTTATGGCTTTATCACTAAACAAGAGCGGGCATTATTTCGTTTATTGATTAAAACCAACGGCGTTGGCCCTAAGTTAGCGTTAACAATTTTATCGGGTATGACAGCATCGGATTTTGTTTCATGTGTCGAACGTGACGACATTGCCACCTTAGTCAAGTTACCTGGCGTGGGTAAGAAAACCGCTGAACGCTTAGTCATTGAAATGCGTGATAAGCTTAAAAGCTTGCTTGAAGCATCAGCGGGTTCTGAGCGCGAATTTATGTTGCAGAGTAATTATACACCGGCTCCGACAGCAGACAGTGCAGAGGAAGATGCCATTTCCGCGTTATTATCGTTAGGCTATAAACCAGCACAAGCCAGTAAATCAGTTTCTGCGGCTTTTAAACAAGGTATGAGTTCTGAAACGTTAATTAAAGCTGCATTAAAATCAATGTTATAAATATGATGATATGCATAAACAGGGTACGTAAAAATGATTGAAGCTGATCGTCTAATCCAGCCACAGGAACAAGGTCAAGATGAACTTATTGATCGTGCTATGCGCCCTAAAATGTTGGATGAGTATACAGGTCAAGATGATACTCGAGCCCAGCTTAAGATTTTTATTCAAGCAGCGATAAATCGTCGCGAAGCACTTGATCACATGCTAATTTTTGGTCCTCCAGGTTTAGGTAAAACAACCTTGGCGATGATTGTAGCCAATGAAATGGGAGTGAATATCAAATCCACTTCTGGCCCTGTGCTTGAAAAAGCGGGGGATTTAGCGGCTTTACTGACTAACCTTGAAGAGGGGGATGTGCTGTTTATCGATGAAATTCATCGTCTAAGCCCTGTAGTCGAAGAGATCCTTTATCCGGCGATGGAAGACTACCAACTTGATATTATGATTGGTGAAGGTCCTGCTGCGCGTTCGATTAAATTAGATTTGCCGCCATTTACACTTATTGGCGCTACCACGCGTGCCGGTGCATTAACCTCACCATTGCGGGCTCGTTTTGGTATTCCATTACGGTTAGAATTTTACAATGTGAAAGATCTTACCACCATAGTGATCCGTTCAGCTAAGGTGATGGAACTTGAGATAGATGGTCAAGGCGCGATTGAAATAGCCAAGCGCTCACGCGGCACCCCGCGAATTGCCAACCGTTTATTACGCCGGGTTCGCGATTATGCTGAAGTCAAACATGATGGCAAAGTGACCCAAAAAGTGGCCGAATATGCCCTCGATTTACTCGATGTTGATGAGCAAGGTTTTGATTACTTAGATCGTAAACTCTTGCTTGCCATTATTGATAAATTTATGGGTGGCCCTGTAGGGTTAGATAACCTCGCGGCGGCCATCGGTGAAGATAGAGAAACGATTGAAGACGTACTGGAGCCTTTTTTAATTCAGCAAGGCTTTATTCAGCGCACACCAAGAGGCCGTATTGCGAGTCAAAGAGCTTATGATCATTTTAGTCTTGTTAAGCCCGAATAAGCCCAATCTTATCCACTTGCTTTAGTGAACATACGCAATTAGACCAATATCGTTTTAGATAAAAAAACCAGCTTTCGCTGGTTTTAATCTTACTAGGTGAGCGATATATGATCAGGACTAGCTATTTAACTTGTGGTGATAAGGATGGATCTAACCTAACGCTTCAGTCGCCGAACTCTTTTGAATTAACTCAATTTTGTATCCGTCAGGATCTTCAACAAAGGCAATTTCAGTTTTGCCGCCGGCAACCGGACCCGGTGCTCGAGTAATGTTACCGCCAGCGGCAGCAATCGTCTCGCAACGGGCATAAATATCGTCTTCGCCTATGGCTAAATGCCCAAAGCCATTACCCAAATTATATGTATCGACACCCCAATTATAAGTTAACTCTATAACGGCTTGGCCTGTTGTTTCCTCACCAAAACCAACAAAAGCGAGGGTGTATTTGTACTCTGGGTTTTCAGATTGGCGTAGTAGTTTCATTCCCATGACTTGGGTATAAAATTGAATGCTACGTTCAAGGTTGCCTACACGGATCATCGTATGAAGTAATTGCGACATGATATGCTCTCTTATAAAATTTATCTGACTTTAACAAGCTCAGATGACAATGAAAAGTTTTGCAGTTCTGATTGATTAAAATTTAAAACGAACAAGGTGAGGTTGCATTGTTTTACTTGAGTGGATAGCCAGTTGTTCTCGAATAGACAATAATCATATTTTGCTTTGGCTCACATTTATGATGTTATCTTTTGGGCATTTGGCCTAAAAGCGTTATTATTTCGTTATACACATATGGAGGCAAGACAATGAATACAGAATTAAAAATGGCCTTAGGCACGACTGTCGTAATCGCAATTTGTTTTAGCGCGTTTTTTGTGTCGATGTTTTAAGCACCATCATAAAATAGATAGCCCCATTTGATCCACCGCTAAATAAATGTATTGCATGTTAATTGATGAGTTAACATTCAATACATTGATATAAATACCCCAAAACACCTTAGGTGATTTGGGGTTACTCTTCTGGATAGACCTTGTCTTTAAACTCACATAAGTCTTCAATAATACAGCTGCCACAACATGGTTTTCGCGCTAAACAAGTGTAACACCCATGTAGATAAACCAAGGATTTACATCCACTTTAAACTCACTTGGCTTCACTTTAAGCATATTCAGTTCAACTTGGTCAAGATTTTTGCCAGGAGCAAACTTAGTGCGATTCGCAAACCTAAAAATATGAGTGTCGACCGCAATCGTGGGCCAACTTTAAGTGGTGATAATTATTGCATATATTTAATATGGAAAGAATACTCTATTGGGTTGTTTTGTGCTTAACGGAAGTTAACAGCAGCAATATCAAAACTTCCGTTTATCGCTAAAACAGTCATTGATACTGTAATTTTAATTGCTGATTTCTGTTGTAAGCGCGAGCCTAACTCTCATCACTCTCATTGCGACTTAAAAGCCTACCAAACTATGTCAAATTAACGATGTCACTTCACTCTCGACTTCACAGATGCTAATTGTCCGTTAAATTCAGTAGCCGTTATCACAGCGAGCCACATCTATCTGCTGTACTTAATGAAATGAAAAATGCTCTATTGCTCTTGCTTACCTATATATATCAATAGATCAAACTACTTCAGTCCAAACTCCCAACTCAATATTATAACGTCCACTTTCGTCTCTATGTTAGCGTTAGGTGAGGTTATGTCGAATAACAAAAATCGACCGCTTTGAGGTCATCGTGACGCTTAGCATCATATATTGGAATGAAATGTTGTTAACTCTAAAAGACTGACAAATATACTCATTGCGAAAGTGACTAGTAGCAACACCAAATCTTCTTCTATCCTATCTAAATAGTTCTTTCAAAGGCAGATTTTTAGTATCAGAAACTATCCGTTTTGTGGCGTAGAGCAAACATTAAGTGGGCAAGCTTTCTATTGACGATAGTCGGTAGGCCTTTTGTTTAGTTGGCGATGTTCTATGGTGGAGATTTGGGTATGTGCAGCTTGTTTGGCCTTATAGATGCTGACGGTTTGTTTGCTGTTGTGAATGAGTGATGTGTGAGTGTTGTTTTCTCGATAAAAAAAGTAGGGTAATGAAGCTCCCCCTACTTTTTTGGTAACAGTTAAGTCTTAATCTCGATATTTCATCTCTTGCAGCAATGAAGTACTCATGATGGTTCGAAACTCAGCACGGTTACCGCTTTCAGATTCCATCTTTTCCATACTTTTCTTTGCCCACGCCATATACGTGGTACGACGCTTTTCATTTTCAGCAACGGATGCCATGTTTTCGAATACACGAACCAAGTAAAGGTCAGGCTCATCCATTCTTGGGTGTACATTACTAATAACTTTAGCATCTATTAGCCAGCCTTGAGATTTGGCATAATCGCTGTTTTTACGCCATTCGCCCGCAAGCCACGTCGAATATTTAAGGCCAGCACCATCGGATATTTTTATACCTGTAACTTCCCAATACTCACCACCAATAAAAGGTGGTTCTTCTGCTGCATATACATTTTGAATAGCGAATAAGCTTAATACACAAAACAATAATCCTTGGATTGAATTTGTTTTCATTTTTTGTATTTCCTAATGACTCGTGAACATGAGTGTTCACAGTGATATAAAAATAGTTCAATGTTTTTACTTTGTCTAATTTTGATTTGCTTAACATACAGGTGATCATATGACCGCAATAGCTTGGGGAAAACTGCAGAAAAATCGGGCTTAATAGGTGCAGGAACACGAGGTCATGTTGGTGCTACTTTTGGTTTAGAGGCGGGCAGATTAATTGGCATACCTATCGGTGCTTATATAAGTAGAAAATTATAGTGGCATAATAAAACTGGGCTGCAATATAAATTTAAACAGAACTCGATACGTAAGCTTTAGTATGTAAACAGTCTATTTTGAATCCGTTTTACATTCAGGAAAGAGTCTCCTCTTTGGAAGCTACTAACCTTAACTTTTTATTCGATAAATTCAAACTTGCAATATTTTTCTGGATATCTCGAAAGTTCATTTCAGTGTCAGGAAAATACTAAATAAGTAATAACAGAACCACTTACTCTTCGTGGCAAGAGTGAAGATAGATCAAGCTATGATAATGATTACCTACCATAGCTGACGATGAGATTATAAATGGGTTAAGTAAATCTTTAGTCTTCAGTCTTCTCTTTAAATTCACACAAGTCTTCGATAATACAAGAACCGCAGCGAGGCTTTCGTGCTATGCACGTGTATCTACCATGCAAAATTAACCAGTGATGTAGATCATACATAAATTCAGTTTTGTTAGGGGTGTTCTTAATGATGGCTTGTTCGGTTTCTTCAACAGTCTTACCTTTAGCGTAGCCTGTGCGATTAGCTACTCGTTGAATATGTGTATCAACAGCAATAAAGTATCTACCTTCATTATCTTTTAGCCAGCCAAATGCCGTATTGAGAACGACGTTTGCTGTTTTTCGACCCACGCCAGGTAAAGCTTCTAGTGCGTCTCTGTTTTCTGGTACCGCACCATTATGCAAATCCAGCAGCATTTTACAGGCGTTAATCACATTAATAGCTTTGTTATTGTATAGGCCAATGGTTTTAATGTATTGCTTAAGCCCGTCAACACCTAAGTCAAATATGGCTTGAGGCGTATTGGCAACAGGAAACAGCTTATTGGTCGCTTTATTGACACTGACATCGGTCGCTTGTGCTGATAATGTCACAGCAACTAATAACTCAAATGGGCTTGAAAAGTTCAATTCAGTTTCAGGCTTAGGGTTATTGTCTCTTAATCGGTTGAGAATTTGGATACGTTTATCTTTATTCATATTAATCGGTCAATTCATCGTTAAGTTAACGGCCGTTTTAGAGTAACAGCGGAGTCGTGTTAGTTGACTTTAGTGATCCGAGCACGCGTCACGCCAACACTTTCAGCTTTAGGCTGCTGTGCTTTTACTCGGCTATCGATGACATTTTTAAGGGCAATTAATAATCCCATCGCTATAAATGCTCCCGGCGGCAACATCGCCAATAAAAATGGTGTGTCCACATGCCACACATGAATCGTTAACACACTCGCCCAATCACCTAATAATAAATCAGCACCACCAAATAGGGTCCCTTGACCGAGTAATTCTCGGCTGGCACCTAAAACAACTAGTACAGCAGTAAAACCTAACCCCATCATTAATCCATCAAAGGCCGAGTGGGCTACAGAGTTACGAGAGGCAAATGCTTCAGCGCGGCCGATGATGACGCAGTTGGTCACAATCAGTGGTAAAAAAATGCCTAACGACAAATATAGATTATAGGCATAAGCGTTGATCAGTAATTGTACGCAAGTGACAAGTGCGGCAATGATCATAACAAATACTGGGATACGAATTTCTTTAGGAACAATATCGCGTACCAAGGAAACTAAAACATTGGATCCAATTAGTACCAACAAAGTGGCAACCCCCAAACCTAATGCATTTGTGATTGTTGCTGTCACAGCAAGCAGCGGACATAAACCTAATAGTTGGACTAATCCTGGGTTATTCTTCCATAACCCTTGAGCCGCGATTGCACGATAATTACTCATGGTTGGCCTCACAGGCATAATGACTTTGGTAGAGCGCTTGGCGATGTTGTTCAACAAATGTCATCGCATTTGCAATGGCTTTAACATAAGCGCGCGGAGTAATGGTCGCACCGGTAAATTGATCAAATTGTCCGCCATCTTTTTTCACTTTCCAGTCGCTTGAATTTCCAGTAAAACGTTTGCCGCTGAAATGAGTGACCCAATCAGACTTTCGTAAATCAATTTTATCGCCTAAGCCAGGCGTTTCTTGATGGAAAAGGGTACGAACACCCAATATTGTCCCGGTGTTATCAACGCCAATAATGAGTTTTATTGCTCCGTTATAACCATCTGGAGCAATGGCTTCAATCGCGATGGCAACAGGTTGTTCGCCTTTATAAGCAAGATAGGCCGGCAAATCGGCTTTAGTGCCTAATAGCTGCGGAGAATTAACCAAAATACATTGTTCACTGAGTACATTATCGTGTAATTCGGTCGGAATAATTTGGTTAAGCGTTAGGGTTAATTGTTTTTGCTGTTGCAATAATATTGTGTCACTGGTTAAGGCATTCACCAACGCGACGAGGCCGGTGCAACATAAGGCAAATAGGCCGAGTAACAGGCCATTTTTAATCATCGGGTTAGTTGTTAAAATAGACATAATTAATTTCCTGCTCGATGACCATAGCTACGCGGGCGAACATAATAATCAATAAAAGGTGCGCACATGTTAGCTAACAATACGGCAAATGCGACGGCATCAGGGTAGCCACCAAAGGTGCGTATTAAGTAAATGAGTAAGCCTATCATGGCGCCAAATATCAGTCGACCGCGAGGACTCGCTGCTGCAGTGACTGGGTCGGTGGCAATAAAAAATGCCGCCAACATGGTACCACCGGAAAATAAATGCATCATTGGACTGACGAAGGTATCCGGACTGATTAAAAATCCGCCACTGGCGCAAATAAATAATGTCAGTAAAATAGAGACGCTGATGTGCCAGCGTATAACATGAAGCTTGAGCATGATTAGCCCACCTACAAGGTAAGCCAAATTCACCCAAAACCAACCGACACCGACACTGCCATTGAAGATGATTTTAGCCAAACTTTCTGTCGTGGTCATGCCCATTGAAAGATCGGTCTTAAGTGTGTCCAGTGGTGTTGCCATTGTGGTGCCGTCAATCGCAAGCCGAAAAAAATCTGCCGAATAGACGCTGTTTAATTGAAAAATACTGTTAATAGTATTGATTAAATCTGCGCTATTGAGCGTGAGCGTTTGCGGTGCGACCCATGATGTCATTTGCACTGGGAATGAAATCAACAATAGAACGTAAGCGGCCATAGCCGGGTTAAAGACGTTATTACCCAGCCCGCCGTAAAGCTGCTTAACGATGACAATGGCAAATACTGTGCCTATTACAATGAGCCACCAAGGTGCTAAAGGCGGAATCGCAACCGCAAGTAAGCTTGCAGTAACCAATGCACTATTATCAGATAACGTGGCGGTAATATTTTTGTTTCGTAACTTCATTACGGCAGATTCAGCTAAATAAGCCACTGTAATGGCAAGTAATAACTGTACAAGAGTACCATAACCGAAATAATAGCTTTGTACTGCAATACCCGGTATTAGGCATAGCGCGACACGTTTCATCACTTTATTGGTGTGCAATGTTGTGCTGACATGTGGAGATGAGGCAATTTTAAATGCCATAGTTATTGTTCCTCTTGCTTAGCACTGTTAGCGAGCTTTTTCGCTTTCGCTTTGGCGACAGCGGCAGCAATTTTAGCTTTTTTGTCATCTACAGCTTGAGTGGTGGCTGAATGAGTTACTTCAGCTTCGCTCGCATTGTTGCTGTCATTATCGGTAATAGTCTCCTTTTTGCTAACGACAGCATGTTCAGTCACCACAGTGCTTTTTGTATCGGCAGTACTTGTTGTCGCGGAGCCATTGGCTAATGCGGCTTTTTTGGCTTTAGCACGTGCAACCGCCGCAGTAATTTTAGCTTTTTTGTCATCTACAGCTTGGGTGGTGGCTGAATGAGTTACTTCATCTTCGCTCGCAGTGTTGTTGTCATTATCGGTAATAGTCTCCTTTTTGCTAACGACAGCATGTTCAGTCACCACAGTGCTTTTTGTATCGGCAGTA
>NZ_JBEOPP010000035.1:0-49012 GCF_040310185.1 Shewanella sp. T24-MNA-CIBAN-0130
TTGGAGCGACATATCAGGTTCGAACTGATGACCTATACCTTGGCAAGGTATCGCTCTACCAACTGAGCTAATGTCGCGCACTTTTCGCTTTCTTTTAAAATCTAACAGAAATTTGGAGCGACCTTCTTTATAAATAAAGAGGGGTTCGAACTGATGACCTATACCTTGGAACAAGATTGGTATCGACTCTTACAATTAACTCAACTGAGCTAATGTCGCACATATTTCACTTTCTTTTAAAAACATACAGAAATTTGGAGCGACATATCAGGTTCGAACTGATGACCTATACCTTGGCAAGGTATCGCTCTACCAACTGAGCTAATGTCGCGTACTGGTTGCTTCATTTTAACAATCTGCAAGGTATCGTCTTTCAACCTATCAACTGAGCTAATGTCGCGTACTGGTTGCTTCATTTTAACAATCTGCAAGGTATTGTCTTTCAACCTATCAACTGAGCTAATGTCGCATACTTTCAAATTTCAATACAACTTTCTATGACTCAGAGTTTGGCGCTCTGTAGAAAGTTGAGGCCGCATTATAGGTAAATTTTACTACGCTGCAACCCCCTTTTTTAAAAAAATTGTTCAATTGGTTAAATTTTAAATACTTCTGTGCGATAAAACTGCATTTCAGCAATAGACTCTTTGATATCTTCTAATGCTTGATGAGTATTTTTCTTACTGAAGCCATTCATTGTTTCAGGGCTCCAACGACGAACCAACTCTTTGATGGTACTCACATCGATATTGCGATAATGAAAATACTCTTCAAGCTCCGACATGTACTTATTCATAAAGCGACGATCTTGACCAATACTGTTGCCGCACATTGGCGATGCGCCTTTAGGCACGTACTGAGATAAAAAATCAATCGTTTGTGTTATCGCATCTTGTTCAGAACATTTACTGGCGCGCACACGGTCAATCAATCCTGACTGGCCGTGATGTTTTTGGTTCCAATCATCCATGCCTGCTAGAGCCGCATCGGTTTGATAAATCGCGAGTACAGGGCCTTGAGCAATGATATTAAGGTCTTGGTCGGTCACTAAGGTGGCAATTTCAATAACTCGATCCACAGCGGGTTCTAAGCCTGTCATTTCCAAATCAACCCAAATTAGATTATTCGCATCAACAGCCATTTATGCCGCCTTATGTTATCTGTCGCCTAAATTCAGGCATTTTTATAAAAGAGTGTGTATCATACTGTTTTTTTGACACACAAAAAAACACCTATTTAATGAAGATAAGCCTGTGAGTAAAAAGAAACCCCTAAGTCAGGGCCAATTACGCCGAATGCGCGCTAATCAGACTAAGCGATTAAAGCGCAATGACGATAACACTCAACATGCCGAGTTACAGGACAATCTGTTAGGTCCTGAGCAAGCTGGTGTGGTTATTTCTCGCTTTGGTCAGCATGCCGATATTGAAACTGCAAACGGTATGGTCTCGCGATGTAATATTCGTCGCGCGGTCACCAGTTTAGTCACGGGTGATAAAGTCGTGGTAAGACTCGCGACTGAAGTCCAATCCGGCTCCAGTATCGGTGGTATTGTCGTAGCCGTTCACCCACGAAAATCTTCTTTAACTCGACCAGATTTATACGACGGCGTAAAAATTATTGCCGCCAACATCGATCAAATCTTAATTGTGTCATCGGTTTTGCCTAGCTTTACCACCCAAATTATTGATCGATATCTAGTGGCTTCTGAAGATACCGATATTCGACCTATCATCATTCTGAACAAAATTGATTTATTAGATGATACCAATCGTGATGAAATCGAACGAGCTTTGACACGCTACCAAGATATTGGTTATCCGGTTTATCGGATCAGTAGCCACACAGGCGAAGGCGTAGATGACATTAAAGATTTACTCAATAACAAAGTCAGTGTTTTCGCTGGCCAATCGGGTGTCGGCAAGTCTTCCTTAATCAATGCTTTAATGCCAGAAGCTGAACTATTAATTGGCGATGTGTCCGATAACTCAGGTTTAGGTCAACACACGACGACCACGGCCAAGTTACTGCATTTTGTCAGCGGCGGTGATTTAATTGACTCTCCTGGTATACGCGAATTTGCGTTATGGCATTTAGATGCCATCAGAGTCGGTTGGTGTTTTATCGAATTTAGAGATTTTTTAGGAACATGTAAGTTCCGCGATTGTAAACATGGCGACGACCCGGGTTGTGCTTTACAGCAAGCCTTAGCTGATGGAAAAATAACCAAAGACCGCTTTAGTAATTATCAGCGTATTATTGCCAGTTTAGATGAACAACGTCATGCACGACATTTCCGTGCCATTGATGAATAATATTCTGTATGCCTAATACTCTTTATAAAGACTAGGCTGTAGAAATAGTAGGCTGTAGAATAAAATTTTATCGTTCAACCAGATGAGAGAAAAGGGAAACACATTGGACTCAATTAAAATTGCTTTGCAATACATGTTGCCAAAACACTTTCTGTCGCGCTTAGTGGGCAAATTTGCCGCTGCAGAAGTAGGCGTTATCACCACGGCAGGGATTAAATGGTTTATCAAACAATACAAAATTGATATGTCAGAAGCATTGCAACCTGAGCCCGAAGCCTATAAAACCTTCAATGCCTTTTTTACCCGGGCGTTAAAGCCTCAACTGCGACCTATCTGCCAAGACAGCCATTTCATGGCGCACCCGGTTGATGGGGCGATAAGTCAATGTGGTTCAATTGACGCTCGTAACATTTTCCAAGCCAAAGGTCACAGTTATACGACCGAAGCATTATTAGGGGGTGATAAGAATGATGCTGCACGTTTTGATGATGGCGATTTTGCCACTATTTACTTGGCTCCAAAAGATTACCACCGGATCCACATGCCAATCACAGGTACATTATCAAAAATGACTTATGTGCCAGGCGATTTATTCTCGGTTAATCCTCTTACGGCTCAAAATGTGCCCGGACTATTTGCCCGTAATGAACGTGTGGTGGCTATTTTTGAAACCGAAGCAGGCCCACTTGCAATGGTACTGGTAGGTGCAACAATTGTAGCCAGTATTGAAACAATTTGGTCCGGTACAGTGACCCCACCAGGTGGTAAGCAAGTGTTTAGCTGGGACTATCCAACCACAGGCCCAGAAGCGGTTACCTTAGAAAAAGGCGCTGAAATGGGTCGTTTTAAACTAGGCAGCACTGTGGTGATGTTATTTGCGCAAGATGCCATTGCAACATTTGCTGATGGTGTCGAACCAGGTGAAACCACGCGTATGGGTCAACCGTTCGCCAAATTCAACCAGCAATAACTCGCCACCACTAAACCACACCCTGAATTAATTGAACTATATTGAGCCGTACTGCTTTTGAGTGGTACGGCTTTATATTGTAAACTCATTGCTCATTTACCACTGCATTGCGCTTTTTAAGCGCAAAAATAGCGCTGTAGTATCGTGTTACCCCCTTTTTATGATTGGTGCTAGCACGCAGCATTTTAGACGAGCAACAGACCACTCCAACCACGATTAAATAAATAATGATTGTTGCGACAGCTTTATTTGAAACTCAGCAAAGACATCAAAAATATAGATCATAATCTCGCAAATTTGCTACCATGACCATACTCCAGCCTGAGCCAAGTATTATGTTACGTTTAGCGTGTTTATTTCTGTGTTTTCTTATAGCAAATATACTGTCAGTTTCTGTATTTGCTATTACCCCCCTAACCCTAGATAAGCGTTTGGGGCTCAATAGCCAATCTGAAAATCAGCCGCTTGATATACAATCTCAAATTATAGAACTCGAAAGCAGCATTGAAAAGCTGCAAATTGAACAACAAACCTATACCAATATCGAACGCTCTAACAACGAAGCAAAACTCTCACTGGCAGAGCAACTTGCTGAAGCACAGAAACCGTTAAGCCTAAATGTTGAAATCGATCTTAACCAGCAAGCTTCAATGGCCTATTTTCATTTATCGGAATTAAAAGAGACCGAATCGAGCCTTAATCAGCAGTTACGTCTGATTTCACAACGCCAAACGCAATTACCTGATTTAATTGTTCAAGCACAAAATGCCTTAACGCAACATAATAAAACCCTAAAATCGCCAATTGATATTCCATTAGGCCAACGTAACAAACTTCAGGCAGAACTGCTCGCGCAGCATATTGTGACCTTACAAGCTGAACAATTAGCTAACCCTCAGCAGTTAGAAATTACTCAACTACAACAGCAGCTCAATCGCTTGTCTTTAAGCCAACAAGGAATCTTTATTGAGCTTATCAACAAACACAACATTGAGTCTCGCCAGCAGCAAACCGCAGACACCATAGCCAATAACTTAATTGATGCCCAAGAGCTTGCCGATCCATTATCTCAAGAACTTAGCGAAGTAAATCAGCACTATGCTGAACAATTACAGACCCTCACCAGTAATATAAAATCTGCGATCGAGAATCAACAACGAATTGAGAAACGCTATCAATCACAAAATGCCCAACTATCAAACGTACTTGAGCAAATTACCTGGGTTAAAACTAACTCCGCCTTTGGCGATCGTTTTTTGCAGATGCTGCAATCATTACCTAAGCCACCCAATCTAGACAAACTGCAAACAGAATTAGCCGATGCTCGTTTACAACGCTACAAATTAGAACAGCAACAAGCACTGAACAGCCAGCAACTTGATAACCGCGACATGTTTAATGAAACCCAGATTAAATTACTGCAATCACAACAAGAGCTAATCAATCAACTATCGCAAAGTTACGATCAATATCTAGCTGAATTTGCTAAGTTACGCATTGGTTATGAACAATTAAATCAATTACATACCACATTAAAAAACACTCTTAACGAACATCTATTTTGGGTGCCCAATGCGCCTAGCATTGGCGCTTTATGGTTAATTGACTTAAGTCACAGTAGTGTCTGGTTACTGCAACCGAGTCAGTGGCAGTCGTTACAACAAGCTTGGTCTGAACAAAGTAATTATTGGGCTTGGTGGGGCATTTTATTTTTGTGTTGTTTAATGGCACAAGACATGCTGACACCTAAGTTCAATGAAGCGATTAGTCGCTATGCAGTATATGTTGGCAATGTGACTCAAGATAAATTTAAATACACCATTAAAACCCTAATCATCAGCTTAACGTACGCCTTAATAAGGCCGTTACCGGTGATAATGGCAGGGATTATTTTCTCGCGATCAGAACAAAATCTGGTGTATGCCGTGGGAATTGGCATTTTAGCTATTGGTGTCAGTTATCTGATATATCAGTTCTTTTTCTTGTTAACCCTTGATAAAGGTATTTTGATCAGTCATTTCCGACGACCGAAGGAAATTGTCCAACAAGCACAACAAACCATGGCTTCGTTTGTCATGGTATCTGCGCCATTAATCGGTTTAATGGGCTTTACCGAAGCGTTAGATACCTCATTAGTACGCAACAGTCTTGGCCGTGGTGCGTTTATCGTTTTCTGTGTTGTGCTATTCCTGCTGTATAAAGAAGTCATGTTACTTATTGGCCAATATCGCAAAAATAAGCCTAGCGCCACTAATATGGCTATCATTCAAAAAGCGCTATGGGCAATACTGATCGGGACCCCTGTTTTTAGCGCAATCTTGGCGGTGATCGGCTACTACTTCACCGCATTCCAACTTCTATTACAGCTACAAATTTCGGTATTATTAGGCTTGGGCTTCTTGCTGACTTACCAGTTAATTAAGCGTTGGATGTTGATTGAACGCCGTTTAATCGCATTTGATCGTGCCAAAGCCAAGCGTGCAGAGTTACTTGCACAACGAGAAAGAGACGAATTACAAAACAATGAACCAATAGAAACCTATGAAGAACCGATTGTTGATTTAGAAACCATTTCCAGCCAGTCACTGGGCTTAGTGAGATCAATTTTAATTTTGGCCTTCTTCGCCAGCTTATTGGGCATTTTGGCGCAAACGCATACTGCGGTATTCTCGTTTTTAGATGGCATTACTTTATGGACCACCAACAGCAATGTAAATGGTATTGAGCAACAAGTGCCCATTACATTGAAATCAATTCTATTTGGAATTATGTTAGTAGGTTTCTCATTAGTTATTGCTAAAAACCTCCCCGGTTTGATGGAACTGACGTTATTGCAAAGATTAGATTTATCGCCAGGAACCGGGTTTGCCATTACCACTGTGAGCAGTTATTTAGTGGTGTTTTTTGGCATACTGTTTGGTTTTTCAACTCTTGGGATGGAATGGGCTAAATTGCAATGGCTAGTTGCGGCACTCTCAGTAGGCTTGGGGTTTGGCTTACAAGAAATTTTTGCTAACTTTATTTCTGGTTTGATTATTCTATTTGAAAAACCCATTCGTATTGGCGATACCGTTACTATCCGCGACCTATCAGGTACAGTCAGTAAAATCCAAATCAGAGCGACTACGATTGTCGACTTTGATCACAAAGAAATTATTGTGCCAAACAAAGCCTTTATTACCGAACAACTGGTTAACTGGTCGTTGTCCGATCCGATAACTCGTGTGATCGTAACAGTATCGGTATCTCGTGATGCTGATCCAACCAAAGTCGAAATGTTACTTCATCAAGCCGTGCTTGAATGTGATTTATCATTAGCCATACCGGAGCCAGAAGTATGGTTCGCCGGTTTTGGTCGACACACACAAGATTACGAAATTCGTTCGTATGCGAAAGACATGTCGGATCGTTGGCCGTTACGCCACAGCTTGCATAAACTCATTAATAAAAAGCTTAAAGAAAATAATGTCGAACTTGCCTATCCGCAGATGGACATTCATATTAATCATATGCCTAAAGAATCCACCGGATTATATAAAGGCTAATTCAAGTCTTAATTAAGGACAGCTATGCTCGTTTTTGCTCACCGCAGCGCCAGCGGTTATGAACCTGAAAATACCTTAATTGCTATAGACAAAGCACTCGATTTGGGTGTTAGTGCCATTGAACTTGATGTGCATTGCGTTGAAGGTGAATTAGTGGTGTTTCATGATCGCCGTTTAGAAGGTAAGTCAACCGGAACAGGGCTGATCCACTTAACCACAAAAGCAGCTCTGGCTCTATTTACCGTCGGCGGACAAGCGATCCCCACGTTATGGCAGGCACTCGAACGGATAAGCACAAAAAGCGAAGGCTTGTGCAGCGTCAACATCGAATTAAAAGGCGTTGGCTGCGTAAAACCCTTTCTTGCATTATATCCTCAAGCCCTTGAGCAACTCAATTACACCCCAGAACAACTGTTAATATCATCATTTAACCACCCCTATTTGGCTCAGATAAAAAACACTTTCCCACAAGCTATTATCGCCCCATTACTGGCGGGGATCCCGCTAGACTTAGCTCAAATAATGACGACGCTTAATGCCTATTCGATCAATCTTGACGTGAGTTTTATTAATCAAGCTATTATTGATGACGCCCATCAGCGCGGCGGTAAAGTATTTGTGTATACCGTTGATCATCATGAAGATATTCAAGCGTTAAAAGCAATGGGTGTCGACGGTGTTTTCAGTAATTATCCAGACAAAGCGATGGCAATAGCAATGATGCCGGTCACAGTGGACTACCATGGTTGGTTTGAATAAGCCGTCTACGTATCAAGACTAAATCATGGAATCCCTATGGCGAATAAATTATTATTGCTGACCAGAGAGAACGATCAATATCGCCAATTATTGGCAAAGCATTCATTGCCAGATCTCGAAATTGTCGATGACATTCTCGTTGATACTGGCGATGACACGCTCAGCAATATTAATGATGCTGATATTTGGTTAGCAGAACCCCATTTAGCCGCACCATTACTGCCCCATGCAACAGCGCTTAAATGGTTACAATCAACCTTTGCGGGTGTCGATGCGTTAATGCAGCCATCATTACGACATGATTATTTGCTGACCAATATTCGCGGCGTCTTTGGCCCGCTAATGAGTGAATATGTTTTTGGCTACCTATTAAGCCATTATCGACACCATGCCCAGTATACGCAGCAACAACACCAGCAGCTTTGGCGACCAGGCAGTTACCGAACTTTGCAAGGGCAACAACTATTAATACTAGGCACGGGCTCCATCGCTCAACACCTTGCGATAACAGCCCACCATTTTGGCATGACAGTCAGCGGGCTCAATCGCCAAGGCGCACTCGTGAGTGGCTTTAATCGCATCGACACGATGGATAAATTAGCCGATTATTTGCCCCATGCACATGTCATTGTCAGCGTATTACCCGATACACCTCAAACCAAGCATCTATTAAATGCCGAAAATCTGCCTTTATTAAAACCTGATGCCATGTTATTTAACATTGGCCGAGGTAACGCAATTGATTTGACAGCTTTACAAACTGAACTGATGCTATGCCCACAGCGCCAAGCCATATTAGATGTGTTCGAACAAGAGCCCTTGCCTGCTAACCATCCACTATGGCATTACGATAACGTCACTATTACTCCACATATCGCTGCGCCAAGTTTTCCCGAACAAGTAGTACAAATATTTAGCCAAAACTATTGCCGATGGCAACAGTCCAAATCATTGCACTATGTCGTCGATGCTAGCCATGGCTACTAAAACGGGCTGAAATAGCATTGTTTAACCTCAGATCGGAACAATAGATAGGCTAATTCGTTAAATACGGCTTCATTGCAAGTCTTCAATTTTTCATAAAAAGTGATGTAGATCATACTGTATTAAAAATAATCATTATATTTACAAGAAAGGTATTGCCAATGATAACTATTTTCATTTAGAATTAGGTTACTTTCTTAGCTCTGACCCATTTTAAATGAAGAGGCTTTCTCTATGTACGTTTGTCTTTGTCATGCCATTACAGACACTCAAATTAAAGCAGCCGTTAGCCAAGGTGATTGCTCACTTGCTGACGTGAGAAAGCGTTTGGGCGTTTCAGACCAATGTGGAAAATGTGCTCGGATGGCAACTCAAATCATTCAGACTCAGTTAGAGTACGAACCCAATTTCTATGAAGTTGCATAAAATATTTCCTTTTCATAAAAAAAGCTGCTCATATGAGCAGCTTTTTTTCATTCTTTAGCGATTTACTAACCCAAAAATTCAGGGCTGGTTCACTAACATTAATGCGATCCTCGCAATGTTCAGACAAACAACAAGGTTAACGAAACCATGTGATCCTGAAATAAGCCATTAATCTAACGTCTGCGCAGAATCGTCTACCCCTGGCTCACTGTCTACATGGGCACTGTCAACATCAACACTATCCACACGTTGTAAACCTCTTGGTAGCTTAGCACCTCTTCGTCCGCGTTCACCTCGATATTCCTCTAAATCACTTGGTTTCAAGGTTAACTTACGCTTGCCCGCCCATAACGTTACTGAGGCATTTTGAGGAACCACACACAGATGCAATAGTAATTCTTCGCGATTTTTAGCTCGATCAGTAGCAATACCGATAATTTTATTGCCTTTACCTTTTGATAACTGTGGCAAAGCATCTAAGCTAAACATCAGCATGCGGCCTTCAGAAGTTATGGCTAACAAAGATTGACCTGCGGTTTTATTAATTAACTTTGGCAGCATGACTAACGCATTCGTTGGTAGGCTTAGTAACGCCTTACCCGCCTTATTACGGCTGACTAAATCAGGATAAGCACAAATAAAGCCATAACCCGCATCGGTTGCCAACAACAAGAACTGCTCTTCCTCACCCATTAATACATGTTGCATTACCGCGTTAGGCGCCATATTAAAGCGCGTGGTAATCGGCTCACCTTGGCTTCTGGCTGAAGGCAACGTGTGACTGTCGGTTGTAAATGCTCGCCCTGTTGAGTCAATAAACACCGCCGCCTGATTACTTTTACCCATTACGCTGCACAGGTAACTGTCGCCAGACTTATAAGACAAGCCTTTTACATCAACATCATGACCTTTAGCACAACGTACCCAACCTTTATCTGACAACACGACAGTGACAGGTTCAGTTGGGGTTAACTCTTGTTCAGTCAGTGCTTTGGCATCAATACGTTCAATAATAGGCGAACGACGATTGTCACCATAAATCTCGCCATCTTGGATCAATTCTTTTTTGACTAAGGTTTTTAAACGACGATCTGAACTTAATAATAATTCTAATTTGTCACGCTCGGCGGCTAACTCGTCTTGCTCAGCTTTGATTTTAAATTCTTCAAGCTTGGCCAAATGACGTAACTTTAATTCTAAAATTGATTCTGCTTGTTTATCTGACAAGGTAAACCGAGATATCAACTCAGCTTTAGGCTCATCGTGAAAACGAATAATCTCGATCACTTCGTCAATGTTTAAAAATGCGATCATCAAGGCTTCTAAAATATGTAATCGCGCTAACACTTTATCGAGTCTATATTGCAAGCGGCGCGTTACAGTGGTCATCCGAAACTCTAACCATTCGGTTAATAGTTGCTTTAGCCCTTTCACTTTAGGGAGGCCATCAAGTCCCAACACATTTAAGTTAACCCGAAAGCTTTTTTCAAGATCCGTAGTGGCAAATAAATGGGTCATTAACTGATCACAATCAATACGGCTTGATCGAGGAACAATGATTAATCGCACTGGGTTTTCATGATCAGATTCATCACGTAAGTCAGACACCATCGGCAGCTTTTTTGCCTGCATTTGATTGGCAATTTGCTCTAGGATCTTACCGCTACTTGCTTGATGCGGTAATGAGGTAATGACAATTTCACCATGCTCTTCTTTGTAAACCGCGCGCATTTTGATTGAACCACGCCCGGTATCATAAATCCGCTCAATATCGGCTCTAGGGGTGATGATTTCGGCTTCAGTCGGGTAGTCAGGACCTGGCACTAACTCCATGAGTCGGGCTAAATCAGTTTTTGGATTATCGATAAGCTCAACACAAGCTGAAACTAACTCACGCACGTTATGGGGAGGAATGTCTGTTGCCATGCCAACCGCAATGCCGGTAATGCCATTCAATAAAATATGCGGTAATCGGGCAGGTAAGGTTTTAGGCTCCTTCATGGTGCCATCAAAGTTCACCCCCCAATCGACGGTTCCTTGACCTAATTCCGACAGTAACACTTCAGAAAACTTTGATAGTCTAGCTTCGGTATAACGCATTGCCGCAAATGACTTAGGATCATCTGGCGCGCCCCAGTTACCTTGGCCGTCAACCAGTGGATATCGATAGGAAAATGGCTGAGCCATTAACACCATCGCTTCATAACATGCGCTATCACCGTGTGGATGATATTTACCTAAAACATCACCCACAGTACGGGCTGATTTTTTGTGTTTAGACTGTGCCGATAACCCCAATTCACTCATGGCGAAAATAATACGTCGCTGAACAGGTTTTAAACCATCGCCAATATGCGGTAAAGCACGATCCATAATCACGTACATGGAATAATTTAAATAAGCCTCTTCAGTAAAGCGCCTAAGCGGCATTTGCTCTACGCCATCAAGACTTAATTCAATCGCATCACTCATTATTTCATATCCTGTGATTGTTCGGGTGCGTTATAAAACAAACGGTAAATATTACCTTTTAAATCATCTGAAATGTACATTGCGCCGTCTGGCGCATTAATCACATCAAATGGACGTGCGACGGGAAATTCTCCATCCAAAAAACTCACCACGGTTTCACGTTTACTAATTTTATTATCTTCAATACTCAGCATCACAATTTGATAGCCCACTTTACTTGAACGATTCCATGAACCATTTTCAGCAACAAATATTTGGTTACGATAACGTTCAGGAAATTGCTCTCCTCGGTAAAAACTTAATCCGGTTGGAGCAACGTGTGCTGGCAGTTCAAATTCAGGCACGCTGATATTTAAATTTTCAGGTTTATCATAGGCAGGCTCAATCACATCTGTGGCGTGTAAATAAGGAAAACCAAAGTGGCTACCTTTAATGTCTAAGCGGTTTATTTCATCAGGTGGAATATTATCGCCCATCCAATTACGACCTAAATCAGCAAACCACAACTTGTTGGTCACCGGTGACCAATCAAAACCTGTCACACTCCTAAGGCCTAACGCAACTTGCTCACTGGCGCCGGGATCAACATCGATAGCCAAAATACTGCCAAATGGCGAAGGTGATTCACAGACATTACATGCCGAACCAATGGCAACATATAACAGTCCATCGGGGCCAAAGTGCATCGAACGAGAATATTTCTTATCTAAGCTTGGCAAATTTGAATAGACTTCACGTGCTCGACTAGGACGGCGAAGACGAGATTCTATTTCTTCAAAGCGAATGATACGGTCGTCTTCAGTGACGTATAGCGAACCATTATGGAAGGCTAACGCATCAGGGTAATCTAACCCCCTTGCGATAAGGTAACGCTTATCCACTTGGCCATTTTGATCACTATCAACCAACGCATACACGGTGCCACTTTTTTGAGACCCGACAAATAAAGTGCCGTTATCGCCCACGGTCATTTGCTTAATATCGCCTAAATCAGAGGCATACAAGCTTAATCCAAACCCTTTAGTGACAGTGATCATCACCGATTGTGCGGCAATGGCGAGTGTGGGAAAAAAGCCTAATAATATTATACCCGCGCAAGCAAATTTACTGCCCAGGTTAAGATAAAATCGTACGTTAATATACTGCATGTTAATTATCTTTTTGCCTTATGTTATACATTCTTATTGGCAGTAACAAACACGACTAAAGTGACGCTAAGTCGCCTTTACTTTCTAACCAGGTCTTACGATCTGGAGCACGCTTTTTAGCCAGTAACATATCCATCAAGGCTACCGTCTCATCGGCGTCATCGATAGTCAATTGAACTAAGCGTCGGGTGTTAGGATCCATAGTGGTCTCACGCAGTTGCAATGGGTTCATTTCACCCAAGCCCTTAAAGCGAGTCACTTGCACCTTACCTTTTTTATTTTCTGCGGTAATACGGTCTAAGATCCCCGTTTTTTCAGCTTCATCCAGAGCATAAAAAACCTCTTTGCCGATATCAATACGAAATAGCGGCGGCATAGCAATATACACATGCCCATTATTCACTAATACACGATAATGCTTTAAGAACAACGCACACAACAATGTCGCAATATGCAGTCCATCAGAATCCGCATCCGCTAGAATACAAATTTTACCATAACGTAATTCTGAAATATCATCGCTGTCAGGATCGCAACCAATCGCTATCGAAATATTATGCACCTCTTGCGAGGCTAACACTTGCGAGGAATCGACCTCCCAAGTATTCAAAATTTTACCTCTTAACGGCATAATGGCTTGAAATTCACGATCTCGAGCTTGTTTTGCACTGCCGCCAGCCGAGTCTCCTTCCACTAAAAATAACTCACCTCGCATCGGATCTTGACCGCTGCAATCGGTTAGCTTACCCGGTAATGCTGGCCCAGAAGTCACTTTTTTACGCGCCACTTTTTTAGCGGCTTTTAAACGTCGCAGTGCATTACTAATGCACAATTCTGCTAGTTGTTCTGCTAACTCAGTATTGGAGTTTAACCACAAAGAAAAGGCATCTCGAACAACACCAGAAACAAAGGCAGAGCTTTGACGACTGGATAATTTTTCTTTGGTTTGGCCAGAAAACTGTGGATCTTGCATTTTTGTCGATAAGATAAACGCTGCACGATCCCAAATATCTTCGGGCGATAGCTTAATACCACGAGGAACAAGATTGCGAAATTCACAAAACTCACGCATAGACTCAAGCAAACCTTGTCTAAAGCCATTTACATGAGTACCGCCTAATGGTGTCGGAATTAAGTTAACGTAACTTTCACTCAAACTATCCCCACCTTCAGGCAACCAAGTAATCGCCCACTCAGCGGCGTCTAATTTGCCTTTAAAACTGCCAACAAACGGCTCTTCAGGTAACAATACAGAATCTTTTATCGCTTCTTTGAGGTAATCGGTTAAGCCGCTTTCATAAAACCAGTCATACACTTCACCATTTTGTTTATTGGTAAACTTGATGCGTAAACCGGGGCACAATACCGCTTTAGCTCGTAGTATATAAATTAATTTACTGGCCAAAAAGTTAGCCGAGTCAAAATAACTGGTATCGGGCCAGAAATGCACTCGAGTTCCCGTATTACGGCGCCCACAAGTCCCCGTCACGACCAATTCTTCAACCTTAAAACCATTTTCAAAGGCCATTTCGTATACATGCCCATCACGACGAACACTGACTTCAACACGCAGAGAAAGCGCATTGACGACCGAAATACCCACCCCATGTAAACCACCTGAAAACTGGTAGCTTTTATTCGAGAACTTACCGCCAGCGTGTAACTTAGTCAGAATAAGTTCAACCCCAGGAATGCCTTCTTCTGGGTGAATGTCCACCGGCATACCCCGGCCATCATCGGTCACTTCAAGGGAATTATCTTCATGGAGTACAACTTCAATTTTAGTCGCGTGTCCCGCCAGAGCTTCATCAACGCTGTTATCAATAACCTCTTGACCAAGGTGATTAGGCCTAGAGGTGTCGGTATACATACCAGGACGGCGTTTTACCGGGTCAAGTCCATTAAGGACCTCAATAGCGTCAGAAGTATATTGGTTGGTCATAATCCACACATTTGGAGTTAGATAGAGCCAAAGTTAGCTCAAATTGATCGTTGTTTGTAACGCTAAAACGTTACAGCTGAATAAATTTACATATTTTGTCTAATTGTTGTTCATAGCCAACAAAACTGTGGTCACCATTGGGCTCTAAATGTAATTCACAGCTATGGTACTTATGTAGTGCTTGTCGATAATCTAACACTTCGTCACCAGTTTGCAACAGCACGAGAAAACGATCAGGATGTCGGATCACATGAGTATTATACTGAGCAACATCATATTGATGCTGCGGTAACACTTGATAATGCTCGTCAGTATAAGGATTATATTGAGGACCGATAAACTGTTCAAATAATTCGAACGGTTTTACCGCCGGATTAATCAACACGGCTCTACCACCATAGGTTTCGGCTAAATAACTGGCAAAATAACCACCTAACGACGAGCCAATAAAGCGCAATGTCTGCCCTTGCCGTTTCGCTTGCTCAGTGATATTGCACAGTAAAGTAATTGCAGCAATGGGTGACGAAGGTAATTGTGGTTGGTGAAAATCGACTTGTGGATAATGTTGCTGAATATAGTGTGCGGTTTGAATGGCCTTATCTGACCGTGGAGAACTATTAAAACCATGTATATAAAGCAGCATATTCCCTCGCGAGACGGTTAATTAGCACTAAGGGCGTCCTTATTAACATAATATGGCGCGGTAAACTAGTATCCGCTGGCCTCATTATCTGGCGCAAATAGATTTCCTGGCACGCGATACACGTTAGTACGAATGCTACCATCGCCTGCCAACTCCAGCAAACGATAACCGGGTTGAAGATGGTCTAAGGCAAAATAGGATGATAATGGTTTAAATTGAATACACGTTGACGGTGTCGCCATTAATTGAATAGGACCATGCGCCCCTAAATGAATATTATCCACTTGTTGGTGTACGTGCCCCCAAAGAATACCTTTCACTTGCGGGTAACGGCTGGTCCGTTGCAAAAAGTCTTCTCCATTCATCATGCAGTGCTGATCTAACCAAGCGCACTGCATTAAGATCGGATTATGATGCATCACTAACAAGACATGTTTATCGGGTTCAGCGTTAATTGCAGCATCTATTAAGGCAAATTGTCGCTCGCCCATATGGCCACCAGGCTTACCTCGAAGAGTAGAATCAAGCATTAATATCAGCCATTTACCAATAACCACCCGTTGTTGGCCAAACACTTTTTCACCTTGCATACGCAAGCTCATCAAGCGAGGGTCATCATGGTTACCGGGTAAATAATGGCAAGGCAGATTTAACATTTCAATCTTTTGCACAAAATGCTGATAAGACTCAGGTGAGTAATCTTGGCTAATATCACCGGTTGCTAACAATAAATGAGCAGGATATTGAGTGGCTATGTAGGTATTTAACACCGCTTGGAGACTTTGGGCCGTATTAACACCTAGCAGTTGTCCTTCTGGATCAGAAAAGAGATGCGGATCCGTCACTTGTACTAATCGTACAGGCTCATTTTCAGTAACAGAATAATGCACTGCGTCTTTAAGCACTAAAGATTCCCAACATGGTAAAAGAATAAAATAGCTATGATTGGCAAGTCACTCTCCGAGACCCAATCTTCAACAGATCTTCAAGGAATGCATTCACCTGAAATTTTTCATCGCTATGATGCATATGTATATTAGGGTAATCATACATTGGCTTTAAGCGATAAATCTGTTGGCTAGTTAACACTTCTGCTAATTGAGCATCATGATAAACACGAACAGTTGCTTTGGGAGTTTTAAAAAAATGTCCATTGGGTATAGGACGAGATATTTCGACTAGCTGAGTATACTTAGTATTTTCAAGAAGATTGATCGACAAGGTACCAAATTGACCTTCAATCTGCCATGGCACATTAACGCTCATTTTTTCGGGTAACCATTTTAAAATACGTGCATAATTTCTACCACACACAGCTAAAAAAACACTGACATTAGGTTGATATTTTTGCTTTTTTTTCAGATTAAACTCTGCCACCCAATCATTCCTATCTTGCTCACAATCCTATTCAACAAGTTAAAGTGAGTCACGAATTTGTTGGTAATTCAGCATCAACCATTGGATACCCAACACCGTCGCCGCATTATCGATACGACCATTGTTTACCCATTGATAAGCTTGCTCGCGACTGACAACATGAACCCGAATATCTTCATTTTCATGTTCGAGTCCATGTATTCCAGCCGCTTTGGTGGCATCGACTTGCCCCAAAAACAAATGAAAACGCTCTGTTGTGCCGCCAGGACTGACCAAATAGCTGTTTATAAATGTTAAGCCTAATAAACTTAATCCGGCTTCTTCCGCTAATTCACGTTCTGCCACTTTCTCGGGTAATTCGCCGGGTTCAATTATACCTGCCACTAACTCAAGAAGCCAGATTGATTTAGTGGTCGCTAATGCTGGAACCCTGATTTGCTCTATCAATACGATTTCGTCACGAATTGGATCATAAGGTATTACAACAACGGCATGGCCTCGTTCAAAGACCTCACGCCTCACCTCACCACTCCAGCCTCCTTTAAACAGCTTATGCTTAAAGGTGTATTCGTCCAACTGGAAGAATCCTTTGTATAATACTTTTTTAGATATCAAACTAAACCCAGACTCTGCGTCAAAGGTGGTTATAGCGGCTTGCTCAGACATATTTATCCTCATCTATCAAAACGTAAACCATCTGGTCATTTTACAGTTTAAATTAACATAATTAATAACTAAGCATTTAAGCTTGCATCAGCAAAAACAGGTCTAATTAAAATAAAATCTGTTACACTTCAAATTTGACTTGAAAATGAAAAGATCACTACTATCAGTTAGCGCACAATATGTGAGTAGTGCACAATATGCAGTAATAAACATATGGTGAATAAAATGCAATGAGCAATGCGTTGTGGATGTTGAACGACGATATCTGCTGTAAATTATTATGCATACTCATTAAGCAAGTAAGTTAACACTGATTGCCGCGTTAAGACTGAATAATGTTATCTCATTATCTTAACGGAGGACATGACCAAATTTATAAGTTAATCAACACCTCATCTTACCGAGGAATTGTCTAAAAAGGGCAGCAAATGAAATTCAAAATTGGTTCATTATACGCAGCATTAGCATTTGCTATTGCAGCACCAGCAGTACAAGCTGACGATTTACTTCAAATTTATCAAAAAGCACTCACTAGCGACCCTATCGTTTTACAAGCCAAAGCACAACGTGATGCCTTATACGAAAGTATTGAAGAAAATCGTGCACCGTTATTGCCAAGTATCAGTGCAAACGTTGGCTACGCTAAAGCGTGGAATGATCCTTTAGAAGATAGCGACGGATTAATAGGTGGTGTTAACTTAACTCAAGTTATTTACGATCACAGTGCATGGGTAGGTTTAGACCTTGCTGAAATGGCAGCGTCTCAAGCAGACTCTGCTTATGCATCGACATTACAATCGCTGATTACCCGTGTCACTAAAGCCTATTTTGATGTATTAACGGCTAAAGATAACTTCGAGTTCCAAGGTGCAGAAAAAGCAGCAATTGAACGCCAACTTGAGCAAACTAAGCAACGTTTTGCCGTAGGCTTAACGGCAATTACTGATGTTCATGAAGCACAAGCACAATATGACCTAGCATCAGCATTAGAAATTCTTGCTCAAAATACCCTAGACAATAGCTACGAAGCATTACGTGAAATTACTGGTGTAGATCATAAATCAATTGATATTCTTGATACTAACCGTTTTTCAGCCGTTACACCTGCCCCAGCATCATCTGCGGCTTGGTTAAAAATGGCCGAAACCAGTAGCATCGATTTAATGACTCAACGTATCGCCAAAGATATCGCCAATGAGACGATTAAATTGTACAAAGCTGGCCACATGCCTTCACTTAACTTAAATGCCGGCTATAACAAAGGCGTTGACCAGACTCCAGGTCCAGATTATGACAATACCAATATTGGTGTAACCTTGAGCATTCCGCTTTTCGAAGGCTTTAAAGTGACTTCGCAAGTGAAACAGGCTCAGTTCCAATATGTGGAAGCAAGCGAGAGATTAGAACAAACTCATCGCAGTGTAACTAAGAACGTACGTAATAACTTTAATAACGTTAACGCTTCTATCAGTTCAATAAAAGCCTATGAGCAATCGGTGATTTCATCTGAAAGCGCATTAAAAGCCACTCAAGCTGGATTTGAAGTGGGTACGCGTACGATTGTTGATGTGCTGAACCGTACACGTGATTTATACGATTCAAAGCGTCAATTGTCTGAAGCGCGTTATGGCTATATCAATTCTATATTGGCCCTAAAACAGGCTGCGGGTACATTATCCGAAGATGATGTTATCTCGATTAACAGCGGACTAATTGCTCAGTAGTGATTAATCTCCTATAAAAAAACCGCCAATAGGCGGTTTTTTTGTGAGCATACAATTATTAACACAATATTTTTGCTCGATCTTTTAGCACGATCTTTTAACATAGTCTGCAATTAGAAAACTAATTCAACACCAGCAAATGCGCCACTAAAGTCAGTGTTTTGCGTCACACCAGAGAAGTTACTCACATCAAAATTAAACTCACGGTAACCAACACGAATAGCAGTATCAACAGCTAATCCGTCAAACTGCCATCCCAAACCAGCACCATAGTCATGTACATTAGATTCGTCCACTCCTAACATCACATCAGCAAAGCCAAACAAGCCTAAACCAATCATGCCAACTTGTGCACTGGCGTACCCCATCACGATACCGCTGTCGATATCCACTTCTTCAGGATGACCGGCATCAGCAACTCGTAATGAACCGCTCATTAATTTATAGGCGGCACCTAAATCAACAGACACTAAGTCGTTATCTAGGATTTCGTAATACAACACAAAGTCAGTATTACTTAAGTCATTAATGACCGACGCCGCACCGCTATAGCTGTGACCATTAAAATTAAAGTCCGCATTGCTAATGCTCGTGCTCGACTCAAGGCGATTTTCACGAATTTTAACATTAGGCACAAACGGCAATGGATGTTCAACAGCAATCCATACGCTACCTTGAGATGAATCATCATTAAAGCTGTGGGCAACAGCACTATCATCATTAAATGCATTTGTGGTGTCGGCCTGCCAGTAATCAGCGCCGACTTTAAAACCTAATACAGTTGCCGCATGAGCCGATGACACGCTTAACAGGCCCACTAAAGCGGTGGCAATAAGAGTCTTTTTCATCATTATCCTTGTGAGAGTAAATTCGTTAAATCAATTACCGCGGCATTTGCACGCGAAATATAATTAGCCATCACCAACGAGTGATTAGCCACTAAACCAAAACCGTTTCCATTAAGAACCAAAGGGCTCCAAACTGTTTGTTGAGTTGCTTCAAGTTCACGAATAATTTGACGTAAACTGACCGCAGCATTTTTGTTTGCTAATACATCGGCAAAATCAACTTCAATGGCCCGCATAAAGTTCAATAATGCCCAAGCGGAACCACGGCTTTGATAAAATACATCGTCAATTTTCCACCAACTGGTTTTAATTTCATTGCTCGATAAACCGGGGGTCGATTGACGCGCAGAAATATCACCTGCTAGATCAGTATTTAACCGTTCTTGGCCGACACTGGCAGATAAATTTTGTGAGATACTACCTAAGCGTTTTTGAACTTCTTTCAGCCATTCATTGAGGTTGTCTGCACGAGCATAAAACTGCGCATTATTGTTCTCTGCATCATTGATTTTAGCACGATAAAGTTTCAATAATTTGATCGCATCGCGATATTCACCTTCGGCACTTGGCACTAACCAACTGGTATTATCGATGTTTAACTTCGAATGTGCCGTTAATAAATCATCATCCGCAGTGGACTGCGACTGTGAACGACTAAATTCTTTACGCATCGTTAGCGCTAAATCTCGCGCCTGTTCTAATGCACCAAACTCAAATGCAGGCATGTTATCCATCATTACCGACGGAGGCATAATATCATTAGAGAGCCAACCTCCGGGTTTATCCAGCAAGGTTTCCATTGTGGCAATTAATGACGTTGTTGTCGCATAACCCACAATTAACTTACCGTTATCTGTTTTCGACGATACCGGTTTAATTGGATCAGGTGCAACACTCCACCACACACTCATAAAGTAAAGTACTAAACAAAGCACACCAACAACGGCTAATATTTTATTCCTTGTTACTTGCATCAATATTGCTCCTTAATTGTGGTGATGATGTTCATCATGTTGAGTCTCGGCTTTCTTAAGCACGGGAAGCTCAATCATAAGTTGCTGACCATCGTCAAAAATTAATGTTAAAGGCACTTTATCATCAATAGCCAATGGCGCGGTTAACGACAATAACATCACATGATCCCCGGTAGGTTGAAGCGTTAACGAACCGTGGGACGGTATAGTAAACCCTTCGACTTGACGCATTTTAACCATGCCATCTTCTTCAATAATTGTATGTAACTGCGCTACTTTTGCCGCACTCGTCTTCACTTCAACTAACTTAACATCGCTGTTGTTATGATTTTCTAGCGTAAAATAAGCCGCGGTATTGGGCACACTCGCAGGCATTGCTCTTACATGACCATCAACCAACACAACGTTAGCGCTGACTGCGAATGAAATTGATGATAGCACTAAAAAGTTAAACAGATGTTTGAATATTGCTTTCAATGTCTTAAACTCCATGTAATCCCACTCGCGTTCACAACAGGAAGCTACGAATGAGTCATATTCAGGTAAGAGATGATCAAGGCGTACGGATCATCAGTTTTAATCGTCCAGAAAAGCGCAATGCCTTTAATCTAGAAATGTATCAGCAATTCACAGAATACCTGATCCAAGGTGAAGCCGACAACGATATTCGTGCCTTTATGTTTCATGGTACAGAAAACTGTTTTACATCAGGCAATGATATCGCAGATTTCCTCAAGAGTGGTGAATTAGTCGAGGAGCATCCAACGGTTAAATTCTTGTTTTGCTTATTGGATCTTAAAAAACCGGTTGTGGCTGCTGTGACAGGGGCCGCGGTGGGAATTGGGACAACCTTGCTACTTCATTGCGACTTAGTGTATGCCGACAATAGTGCTAAATTTCAGATGCCATTTGTTAGTCTGGCCTTGGTTCCTGAAGCCGCATCAAGCTTATTGTTACCCTTAATCGTGGGCCAACAAAAAGCGGCTGAACTCATCTTACTCGGAGAAGCATTTAATGCTACGACAGCGGCAGAATTAAATATTATTAATAAAGTGGTCGATGATGCCGATTTATTGAGTTTCAGCTTAGCTCAAGCGAAAAAACTTGCTGCACAACCACCTCAGTCACTTCAAGCATCGAAACAGCTTTTACGCCATAATCAGGCACAAGTAAAAGCACAAATGAAGTTAGAATTAGTTCAGTTCTCTAAACGTTTACAAAGTGATGAAGCTAAACAACGCTTCCAAGCTTTCTTACAAAAATAAATATCCTACTCGATATAACCTGTCTACGGGGAAAGTCATGGCCCCGTTTACCCACTGCTGAGTAGACGTTAAAATCGAGTCGTTTTTTGACTCATCACTACGGCTATCACAAAGTAAGCTAACAGACCGATACTGGGGGTGCTTACAACGAGCCCTAGTGTCACAACACGTGTCCAAAGTAATGACCAGCCGTATTGTTTAGCCAACTTAGCTGATACGCCACATACGATCCGAGTTTCATCTTGTAATCTATCGATTAAACGCTTCATATTATCCTCTCGTACTCAACCAGGTTTATCCTAGTCAGTAATGGTGTTCAGATTAAGCCTGGTCATTAATGCTTGGCCATAATAGCCAGCTGACTACTGTCGCACACAGTGCAAAACTGATCACTGGCAATAACAATAACGACATTAATGGCAGCACCAAAGCTATATTCATTGCCCAATCCATTACTTGTTCTCAGTGGTTAAGGTTGTTGTGGTTTGTGGTTGTTCAAAGCTAGTAAACTCTAGGGCTGAATTCATTTCAAATACCTGTTCAGCTATTTGAGTTTGCAACGACAACATTAACTCTTGTTTTACATTGGCAATCATTTGTTGGCTAGCTCGGGTCATCGTCTGCTCAAGCGTAGCAACCGTATTTGAGATTGAGATTTCATCAGCCTGAGCCGAAACACTGGCGGTAACGAGTAATGCTGCAGCAATTGATAATTGAACACTACGACGAATAACGTTAGTTGAAGTTAAAGTTAAAATAGACATAATGGAATCCTTTATTGTGCTGGTTGATGACAACTAAACACTCGTCTAGTTGATTATACAATAGGTATTACAAGTAGCATGCCAACTTCAAAAAAATCAGTAACCCCATAATTAATAGACTAAATTAATTAATTGTCGTTCATATAAATGAACCAACCTCTCGAACAAAAAACCAACAGGTAGTAAAATTAACCATATCCTTAGTGAGAATGACCAGCCCTTTTGTTAACCCATGTAAAAAGGGTGAACAGCTGAAATAAATGGCCAGCTATCACCGGGGTGTTAAATGAAATGACTGAATGAATGAGAGAATGAATGAATGAATGAGTCAACGTTTTAGCGGGTAAACACACTCATAATCTAACGGCGGGATGTCACAATTTGCTTTCGAGCTTAAGCCTTGTAACCATGCTTTCGCGCATCAATGGTAAAACACTGCAACCTTTTCCACTCATAGATCTAATAAAGTCAGTTAAACATTGATGGCTGTCTTGGTCGTTAATCCCAATACGTGCCTTTATGCTTCATGGTACATGGTACAGAAAATGGCTTTACATCAGGTAATGAGAAAGCAGATGTCCTCAAGAGTGGTCAATTAGTCGAGGGGCATCCAACGGTTACATTCTTGCTTTGCTTATTGGGTCTTAAAAAACCGGTTGTGCCTGCTGTGACGGGGCTGCGGTGGGAATGGGTACAACCTTGCTACTTCATTGCGACTTAGTGTATGCCGACAATAGGGCTAGATTTCAGATGCCATTTGTTAGTCTGCTCTTGGTTCCTGAAGCCGCATCAAGCTTATTGTTACCCTTAATCGTGGGCCAACAAAAAGCGGCTGAACTCATCTAACTCGGAGAAGTATTTAGTGCTGGGTAGACGTTAAAATCGAGTCGTTTTTTGACTCATCACTACGGCTATCACAAAGTAAGCTAACAAACCGATACTGGGATTACTGACAACGAGCCCTAGTGTCACAACACGTGTCCAAAGTAATGACCAGCCGTATTGTTTAGCCAACTTAGCTGATACGCCACATACGATCCGAGTTTCATCTTGTAATCTATTGATTAAACGCTTCATATTATCCTCTCGTACTCAACCAGGTTTATCCTAGTCAGTAATGGTGTTCAGATTAAGCTTGGTCATTAATGCTTGGCCATAATAGCCAGCTGACTACTGTCGCACACAGTGCAAAACTGATCACTGGCAATAACAATAACGACATTAATGGCAGCACCAAAGCTATATTCATTATCCAATCCATTACTTGTTCTCAGTGGTCAAGGTTGTTGTGGTTTGTGGTTGTTCAAAGCTAGCAAACTCTAGGGCTGAATTCATTTCAAATACCTGTTCAGCTATTTGAGTTTGCAACGACAACATTAACTCTTGTTTTACATTGGCAATCATTTCTTGACTAGCTTGGGTCATAGTCTGTTCAAGTGCAGCAACTGTATTAGCGGTTGACATTTCATCAGCCTGTGCCGAAACACTGGCGGTAACCAATAATGCTGCAGCAACTGATAACTGAACACTACGACGAATAACGTTAGTTGAAGTTAAAATAGACATAATGGAATCCTTTATTGTGCTGGTTGATGACAACTAAACACTCGTCTAGTTGATTATACAATAGGTATTACAAGCAGCGTGCCAACTTTAAAAAACAACAGTAACCTGCTAATTAATTGACTAAATCAATTAATTATCGTTAATATAACTGAACTAAAATATAGAACAAAAAACCAACAGGTAGTAAAAATCACCATCTAGTTAGTGAAAATGACCAGCGATTTTTATGCAGCATTATAGCAAGGCTAAAAAGTAGCAATAAATAGCGAAATATCACCGCCAACTGAGAGGCTGTGGCAGAGATTAGTGGTTAACTTGGTGACTGGGTTAGTGGTTGAAGTGTGAAAATGTCGGTGACTGTATTAGTGACTGTCTAGCTTATGGTATTAGACACTGTTGTTTAGCAGGCTTTATGGTTCCGCTAGCGATTCTAGCGAGAGACAAAACCAAAAAACGCCTAATAATAGGCGCTTTTTATATGCTAACAGCTGTTTTCAACATGTCTGTCTGGCCGTTTATTTCACGTCTTATTCACGACATAAGCTCGCGATATAATCTGGTGACATAATTCTCTATATAACGAGAATTATATCAAAGTAGATTCGTCACTGGCGAGTGCTTTTGCATCGACAAATTCAGCGGCGTTAAGCACAACCCCAATATCAGCATTGGGCTTATGAGCATTCTCACTCAAATGCCGACGCCAGCCACGCGAACCTGGTAAGCCCTGAAATAAACCAATCATATGACGGGTAATATGATTTAAACGACCGCCTTGGGCTAAATGCGCTTCAATATAAGGTAACATTTGTTCTATCACTTGTTGGCGAGTAATCACCACTTTATCGATTGCGCACAACTGTTGATCTACTTGCGCCAACATATACGGGTTTTGATAAGCTTCACGCCCCACCATCACCCCGTCAAGCTGGGCTAAATGTAGCTTTGCTTCGTCTAACGTTTTAATGCCACCGTTAATGCTGATGTTCAACTGTGGATAATCGCGCTTTAATTGATACACCCGATCATAATCTAACGGCGGGATCTCACGATTCTCTTTCGGGCTTAAGCCTTGCAACCAGGCTTTACGCGCATGAATAGTAAAAGCACCACAACCTTTGGCACTGACGATATCAATAAAGTCGGTTAAAAATTGATAACTGTCTTGCTCATCAATCCCAATACGGGTTTTGACTGTAATCGGAATATCACTGACTTGTTTCATCGCATCAACGCATTGTGCAACTAACTCAGGCTCGGCCATTAAACACGCACCAAAGCGGCCATTTTGTACTCTATCAGACGGACAACCCACATTCAGGTTCACCTCATCATAACCACGCTCAGCAGCCAACTTGGCACACGCCGCTAAATCAACCGCGTTAGAGCCACCCAACTGTAACGCCAGTGGATGTTCTGCAGTGTTATAGGCCAAATAGTCGCCCTTACCTTGCAATATCGCACCCGTGGTGATCATCTCGGTATACAACAAGGCTTTGCTCGACATTAAACGAGCAAAGTAACGATAGTGGCGATCTGTCCAATCCAGCATAGGCGCAATGGAAAAGGTGCGATCGAGAGTATCCGTTGGTGTCACTAGCTTTGGCGTTGTATTCACTGAATTCTTTATACTCATAATCTGGGTTAATTGTGCACATGTCTAAAGGTTTTTAGCGCAAGGGGAACCAGCAGGAAACCATAAAATATTGGATTTTGGTAAGCGGGAAACCCATGCATGACGCCTTGCTGCATCAAACGAAAGATTATACACGGGACAAAGATTCTTTACCAAACGATCAACAAACAACTCTTGAGGGATTGATCCAATAAGCATGCACTCAGGTTCAGACAAGGTGGCTGGATAGGGACTAGAACGTGTCAGATATACTGACTTATTTGGTATTAGCTATGTTTGATTCATAACGCTGCGTCATGGTAACTAATTGCCTGCCGCATGCTCTTGTGCAGATGATTAAGCGAGACGCCACGAGCACGTCCATGTGGGCTTAACCAAAACGTCCCTATTTTGGAGACTCGCTGACTCATCTACACCGGTAATTTAGCTATCTTCGATTTAATTTCATATTTGTCTGCAAATGAGTGCCACATAGAAAGGAGCAAAACTAAGATCTGACTTACTTTGGTCGGATAGGCTGCACCCGTTGCCAAGTGCCGCTCTCCTAAGAACAGTTCACTGCATACGGCTCAAGCCTCCACTAAGGCGCACTATGTTAGTGCGTAACCACAAGGGTTACCTTCGCAATACTCACTTGTAGATTTGATACTTTTTTCTTAATGATTCTCCAATCGATGGATTGTCATTGAGCAAAGCAAGGAGAGGCACTAACTTCATTTGAAGTCATCGCTTGCGTTTCTCCATTAACAAAGTTCTTCTAGTTTTCTTGCAACGGGAGACCAGCTACTCAAAGTGGTGAACAGCGCTTCATACGACTTCACGTCGCACGGGTACAAATGAGTTAGTCATGAAAATCTAGCTAGATGGCGCATGTGATGGTTTAGCTAATATCAATGCTATGGTCGTTATAAAACATGGAATAGAATCGAGTTAACACTAAACAACATCCCACAGAAATAAATTAATTCATCCAGCTGAAAATTAGACTATTAACACTAAACACTTGCCTAAACATTGTTTTTGCTAATAATGTCTCTTTCCATTTCATTTTTGTGTTTTAAGCTAGAAGCAGTATTCCACTTTACTGATATAGTCAGTATTTATCATAATCAGCACCTTTGATGGTTTATGATGATTGGCCCGTGTAACGTGAGCCCTCTTTATCTCCTTAACTATCTCCTTATCACCACTCTTTATATGTAGAAGGATCTCTTAGCCTATGAACGTTGAATTCATCAACCCATTTCTTGTGTCTTTAATCAATGTTATCTCTACCATGGCAACAATGGATTTAAAACCTGGTAAACCTCAATTAAAAAACCATGATATAGCTAAAGGTGATGTATCTGGCTTGATTGGTATGGTGGGCCCTAAAACTCGCGGTTCGCTTTCAATTACTTTCGAAAAAACATTAATCCTTGAAATTATGAATAAAATGTTAGCTGAAAACCCTGGGGTTATTAATGATGAAGTGACTGATTTAGTCGGTGAGCTCACTAACATGGTCACTGGTGGCGCTAAAAACTTACTCAGCGAAAAAGGCTATGAGTTTGATATGGCAACACCCGCCGTAGTCTCTGGTGAAAACCATACGATTTCCCACAAAGCACGTGGTAAAAAAATATTAATGCCGTTTACCCACGAATATGGCAGCGCCTTTATTGAAATTTGTTTTGAGGATGTCCAATCGGTGTAATCAATGTCGCAGATAGATTGAAATGACCCGGCCAGATTGCCGACTCTGATACCATCAAGAATACTCTCGAAAATACTCTCAATAATGCTGTCAAACAGCCATAAACTAAAATGCCCAAGCCGCGACTGCGTATTGGGCATAACACCAGAGCATGGTATGACTAATCAAGCAGCTCAACCAAGACTCGTGGGGTTAATTTAGTGACCAACTCGTAAGCAATAGTGCCAATATATTCGGCAACCTCTTCTACCGCCAACGCCTTACCCCACAGTTGTACATTATCACCCACGTTATCTTGCGCATCAGCACCTAAGTCAACGGTTAACATGTCCATCGACACTCGGCCCACTATTGGCACTCGGCGTCCATTAATCCATACTGGCGTGCCTTCTGGTGCATTGCGTGGATAACCATCACCATAACCTATTGCTACCACACCTAGACGGGTATCTTTTTTTGCGGTCCAAAATGCACCGTAACCGACACTGTCACCCGCTTTGTGCTCGCGCACGGCGATGAGATTAGACACCAGCTCCATGGCAGGCACAAGTTTATGGTTACTCCCTTTATCACCAGCCAGCGGAGATACACCATAAAGCGCAATACCGGGTCTTATCCAATCGGCTTGGCTCGACGGCCAAAACAAAGTACCGGCTGAGTTTGCTAAAGTGCAATCGCCTTCAAGCGACTTTATCTTGCGTTCAAAAGCATCTATTTGCAACTGGGTTAATTGATTATCAGGCTCATCAGCACAAGCAAAATGAGTCATAAAATGAATCGGTTTCGCCACTTGAGGGCACGCTTGTAAACGTTGATAAACATCATCAAACTGCGCCAAGCTAAAGCCAAGACGATGCATACCCGTATCGATTTTTATCCATACAGTAACAGGTTGATCTAAACTGACAGTTTCCAGCATTTGCAATTGCGATTCATGGTGCACCACAGTGTCGATATTATGAGTCACCAATATTGGTAAGTCTGACTGACGAAAAAAACCTTCTAATAATAGAAGCTTACCTTTTACGCCGCCGTCTCTGAGCTGCAGCGCTTCTTCAAGCCTTGCTAAACCAAACCCATCTGCGCCGCCATTATACTTGCCGACACTTTCAGCCACATTTAATAAGCCATGACCATAGCCATTGGCTTTAACCACAGCCATCACTTTGCTATTTGGCGCAATAAGACGCAGTTGCGCTAGGTTACTTTGTAAAGCACAACGACTAATTTCTGCACGGGGAAAAGGTTTCAATAGATAGCCCTAATTAAACAATAAATAACACGCCACGTTTTACTGCCTGTTAGGTGATTTGATGCATCAAATGCAACCACACTAACAGCGATATGTTGCTATCATAAACAACGGAAAAATATAACTAAATATAACATAATCAATGATTAATCTTGGTCGAACTGTGGACCAGAATAATTATCAAAACGAGAAAAATGACCTTGGAATACTAGACGAATACGCCCAATGGGTCCGTTACGCTGTTTACCAATAATGATCTCAGCAGTGCCTTTATCTTCAGAGTTATCGTTATACACTTCGTCGCGATAAATGAACATAATCAAATCGGCATCCTGCTCAATCGCACCCGATTCACGCAAGTCAGAGTTAATTGGACGTTTGTCAGCACGCTGCTCTAGTGAGCGGTTGAGCTGCGACAACGCGATAACCGGAATTTCCAGTTCCTTAGCTAACGCTTTTAACGAGCGAGAAATTTCCGAAATTTCCAAAGTACGGTTATCTTTTAACGACGGTACCTGCATTAGTTGTAGGTAATCGATCATGATCATAGACAAACCACCGTGCTCTCGAGCAATACGCCTGGCACGACTGCGTACGTCTGTTGGGGTGAGTCCTGAGCCGTCATCGATAAACATTTTACCTTGTTCAAGCATAATGCCCATGGTCGATGACACGCGCGCCCAATCTTCATCGTCTAGTTGGCCAGTACGAATTTTGGTTTGATCAACTCGGCCCAGCGACGCCAACATACGCATCATGATCTGCTCAGATGGCATCTCCAGACTGAAAATGAGCACCGGCTTATCTTCATTCATAGCGGCTTGTTCACACAAGTTCATCGCAAAGGTCGTTTTACCCATGGAAGGACGTGCGGCAACAATAATTAAATCGCCAGCCTGAAAACCTGCAGTCATTTTATCTAAATCATTAAAACCGCTTGAAACACCAGTAACACCATTATGAGGATTATTGTAAAGCTGCTCAATCCTGTCGACGGTTTTTTCAAGAATGCTTTTAATGTTTTCTGGGCCTTCATTGGCATTAGTACGCATTTCAGCAATTTTAAACACTTTGCTTTCAGCCAAATCTAATAATGCACTTGAATCACGGCCTTCTGGGTTATAACCCGCATCAGCAATTTCGTGAGCAACAGCGATCATGTCACGAACAACAGCACGTTCACGAACAATATCAGCGTAAGATAAAATGTTACCTGCACTGGGGGTGTTTTTGGCAATTTCACCAAGATAAGCAAAGCCGCCGGCATCGTCTAATTGGTCTTCAATTTCTAACTGCTCGGATACGGTAATCAAATCTAGAGGTTGGCTAGACTCCATTAAACGTTGCATAGCCATGAAAATCATTCGATGAGAACGAGAATAAAAATCTTCGGCCACAACCGCTTCAGAAACACGATCCCACGCTTCAGCGTCTAGCATCAATCCACCTAAAACGGATTGTTCTGCTTCAATAGAGTGAGGAGGCAATTTTAATGCATTAACTTCTACATCTCTCTGCCTGTTTCTGGCTTTAAAAGCACCTTGCTGTGACATTAACACTCCCAATTTACAACGACTTTACAAAATATGGTATAACACCGTGATCAAGCTTAATTTGCCATCATTACGAATTAAAATAACGGCTCCGTCAAACGGAAATAAAATAATAATTTAAGGAAAATACATGCGTATCGCACTTGTTGCAGCACTTTTGCTGACATCTGGCTTTGCCTGTGCCGACGAAGGCCAATGGCAACCGTATCAAATGCCATCCATAGCCGACAAACTCCAACAACGCGGTATTGCTATTCCCGCATCACAACTGGCCGATTTGGGACAATACCCAATGAATGCTGTCGTCAGTCTGGGGTATTGTACCGCCAGTTTTGTATCCCCCCAAGGCCTAGTTGTCACAAACCATCATTGTGCTTATCGCGGCATACAATATAACAGTAAAAAAGAACATAATTACCTCGAAGATGGCTTTTTAGCAAACACTCAAGCAGAGGAACCTTCAGCAGGGCCAAACGAACGCTTATACATTACCGAGAAAGTCACCAACGTGACCAGCCAAGTGATGGCTAACTTAAGTACTGAACCTTTGGCACGCTTTAAAGGCATTCAAACCAACAGCAAAGCATTAATCAAAAGCTGCGAAGCAGATGACAACTATCGCTGTTCGGTTAACAGTTTTCACCATGGTTTAGAATATTATCTGACTAAACAGTTAATCATTCGTGATGTACGCTTAGTGTATGCCCCCCCTGAAAGTGTTGGCGGATTTGGTGGTGATATTGATAACTACGAATATCCCCGTCATTCAGGTGATTTTACATTTTTACGAGCTTATGTCGGTAAAAACGGTAAACCGGCCTCTTATTCAGAAGATAACATTCCTTATAGCCCTAAAAGCTACCTTAAAATTAATGCTGACGGTGTTAAAGCCGGTGACGGTATCTTTGTTGCCGGTTATCCAGGCGCGACCAGCCGATACAACTTAACCAGCGAGCTGCAATTTGCCAGTGATTGGATATATCCAACGTATGCAAAACGCTACCAATTACAAATTGACACCATTACCTTGATGGGAGATATCGATAAAGATATTGCGCTTAAATATGCTGGCGCTATGGCCTCAATGGCTAATCGAATGAAAAAACTTAATGGCTTGTTAGATGGCTTTAACGCTACCGATATTGTCGGCATTAAGCAGCAACGCGAGAATGACTTTTTAGCTTGGCTTAAAAAAGACCCTAATGCTAACCAAAATCTAATCAGCGATCTTGAAGCGCTACTTGCCGAAAAACATCAGCAAATGCAAACCAATTATTTCTTTAAAAATGCCCAATCAAGCGAAATGCTTCAGGTAGCGAGTAAACTTTACCGTTTGGCTAAAGAAAGAAAGAAACCCAATGACCAACGTGAATCTGGGTTTCAGCTTCGTGATATGAAAATGTTTAAAGCAGCACTCAAACGCATCGATAGCAGCTTTGACCCCGTGGTCGATAAAATTTTATGGCTACAAGACTTACAAGCTTATGTTCGCCAACCGTTAAAAAACCAAGTGTTTGATAATGCCTTAAGCATCTCAGACAGTTTTGAACCGCTAGAAACAAAAGTTGAAAGTTTATACGCACTAACTGAGCTAACTAATCAAACTAAACGCCTTGCATGGATGGCTAAAACGGCTGCAGATTTTGAAATTAGCGCAGACCCGTTTATTCGTTTAGCGGTCGCCATTCATGAAACCAACATGACATTAGAGATAAGTGAAAAGTTGCTTGAAGGTAAGCTGTCGTTCGTTCACCCTGAATACATGAAGGCGATTATTGACTATTACAAATCAAATAACTGGCCAGTATATCCCGATGCTAATCGCACCTTACGCATTACTTATGGCATGGTTGATGGTTACCAATCCAAAGATGCGTTATACAAGCAACCATTTACTCGCTTAGCCGGCATCCTTGCTAAAAACACCGGAGAAGAACCTTACTATGTCCCGGCCAAGCTATTAGCAGCCATTAAAGCTGATGACTTGGGCAAGCATCGCGTCACATCGGTATATCGACAGCAAAGTAGTTGTCAGTTTATGTCTTGTTTAGACAAGCCAGCTGATTTTAACTCAGTACCAGTTAACTTTTTATCAAGCGCTGACACTACAGGCGGTAATTCCGGATCACCGGTATTTAATGGTAAAGGCGAATTAGTCGGTCTTAACTTTGACTCAACTTATGAAGCCATTACTAAAGATTGGTTCTTTAACCCAACGATTACCCGTGCAGTGCATGTCGATATTCGCTACATTTTGTGGATGATGGATAAGGTCGATCACGCTGACAATTTGATAAAAGAGTTAACATTAGTGACCAAGGCTGAAGGAGAAGCAAAGGTAGCAACTGCCATAGCGACAACTGAAATATTGCCAGAAATTACATCTGAAACGTCTACTAAAGCGACGACAGAAACAACAACGGTAGTAGCACCCGAAGTGGCAACTGAGGTGGCAACTGAGGTGGCAGTCAAAGCGGTAACTGAAGTAGCGCCCGATGTTGCAATTGAAGTAGCAACTGAAGTAGCGACTGAAGTTCCTACCAAAGCGACGGCTGAAGCAGTAACGGTACTAGCACCCAAAGTGGCAACTGAGGCGCCAGTCAAAGCGGTAACGGAAGTAGCGCCCGATGTTGCAATTGAAGTAGCGACTGAAGTTCCTACCATAGCGACGGCTGAAGCAGTAACGGTAGTCGCACCCAAAGTGGCAACTGAGGCACAAGCAGATACGGTAATTGAAGTAGCGCCTGAAGCCGTACCCGAAGTTACAACGACAGCACCTACCAAAGCAGTGGTTTTAGTCGCACCTGAAGCAGCGCCCGAAGTTGTAACTAAAGCTGTAACTAAAACACCTGCCAAAGCAGCGGTTGTAGTCGCACCTGAAGCTGTGCCCGAAGTTGTAACTAAAGCTGTAACTAAAACACTTGCCAAAGCAGCGGTTGTAGTAGCCCCTGAAGCAACAGCTGGAAAAGAACCAAACTAACCCTAGTAAACAATATACCAGTGACCATCAAATAGATGTTCACTGGAATATTCTCTGACATTGAACGATCCCAAACAGCTGGCCGTGCGGCCTAAACAGTTATGGTTAGCAAGGCTAGGGATTAAATCGCAGACATAAAAAAACACCGCCCTAGGGCGGTGTTTTTTATGGAGCTAAAGGTAATTAAGCTTCTGCAACTACAGAAATTTTAACTACGGCTTTAACTTCAGCGTGTACTTGAACTTCAATTTCGAAGAAACCAGTAGTGCGTAAAGCACCTAAAGGTAAACGAACTTCAGATTTAGCAAGAATTACGCCAGCTGCAGTAACTGCATCAGCGATATCACGGTTGCCAATTGAGCCGAACAATTTACCTTCATCACCCGCTTTAGAAGTAATAACTACACCTTCTAAAACAGTTAATTTATCAGCACGAGCTGTCGCTGTTGCTAATTCAGTAGCTAATTTAGCTTCTAATTCAGCACGACGAGCTTCAAATACTTCAATGTTTGCTGCATTTGCTACAACTGCTTTACCGTAAGGTAAAAGGTAGTTACGAGCATAACCAGCTTTAACAGAAACTTGGTTGCCTAAGCTACCTAAGTTTGCAACTTTATCTAGCAGAATAACGTTCATTATCAAGTCCTCTATATTCGATTAGGAATTAATACTGCAATATTACTGATGTAAATCAGTATATGGCAGTAGAGAAAGATAACGAGCACGCTTGATAGCGCGAGCTAGTTGACGTTGATATCTAGCACTAGTACCAGTGATACGGCTAGGAACAATCTTACCGCTTTCAGTGATATAGTTCTTTAAAGTAACGATATCTTTGTAATCAATCTGTACAACACCTTCAGCGGTGAAGCGGCAGAACTTGCGACGACGGAAATAACGTGCCATTTTGACAGTCTCCTAAGTTTTCAATTCGACATTTTCAGCATGCAAGACTAAACGGTTTTGGCCATTTCGCCCTTGTTGTAGTGAAAGAAACCCTTCAACATCAACTTGCACACCTGCTTGTAATTTATTTGCAACGCTATTAAAGCGCGGGCCACTTAATACCACTTGGATCAAACAGTAGACGTTTCTCAACATTTCTACTTCTTGTCGCTGTGATTTATGCTCTACCGTTATGACCACATGGGCAATACCGCTAGGGCTATCAAATCGCCTTGAACGAGTTATCGTTCCTGACAACGTTAAGTGGTTATTCACAAAAAATTATTCAGCCTTTTCTTCAGCGCTTTCTTCTACCTTACGGTCATCAGCAGGTGAACGACGTGTCTCACGTTCGTCTTTTGCTTTTGCCATAGGAGAATCTTCAGTAACGGCAACTTTAGTGCGCATTACCATGTTACGCAGAACAGCGTCGTTGAAACGGAAAGCTGTTTCTAGTGCTTCAATAGACTCTGCAGATGCTTCTACGTTCATAAGAACATAGTGAGCTTTATGTAGGTCTTGAATTGGGTAAGCCAATTGACGGCGACCCCAATCTTCTAAACGGTGGACTGTACCATTAGCAGCGGTGATAATACCGGTGCAACGCTCAATCATACCTGGGACTTGTTCACTTTGATCTGGGTGAACCATAAATACGATTTCATAATGACGCATCTATTGCTCCTTACGGTTAGGTAGCCTCGTTTTGGCTCAGTCAGACCAAGTTAGAGGCAAGGAACGAATTAAAGTGACTGATTTGAGCGCGCGATGATACATAAAGTGCGCCGTAAACTCAAGCACTAACTCACTCTTTTCAGCAATCTTGATTACAGGTATGATGTCGACAGTCCAAAATATCGCGTTTACGCCGTTAAGAATAAAACACTCTAATGATGTCTATAAAAAAAATAGTAACCACATGCTGCTTCTTTCTATTGTCTGCACCAGCATGGGCATTGGTTCCACCAGATTACCAAGAGCCACCCAGTAATTTTAATGCTGAGATTGAAGCAGGACTTCAGTTAAATAGTGGCAATAATGAAACTAAAAACTTCAACGGCCGCACTTATTTAACTTATGACTCGCCGAGTACCAAACAGGAAGCGACGATAAAAGCATATTATGCTGCTGATGGAACCGAGTCGACCGCAGAGCGATATCAGCTGTTTTTACAGTCAAACTATAAGTTGGAACGAGGTTATGTGTTTGGTCGTGGTGAATTTACCTGGGACCAATTTGGCTCATACACACAAATTTCAACTATTTCAGCAGGTTATGGTTTTGATTTAATTAAAAACTATAAAACCAAATTAAGCCTTGAAGTCGGTCCGGGTTATCGTTATGACTTAGCCAAAGAAAGTACCTTAGTGCCTGACCCAGAAGCAAACCGCGATATTATTCTGCGTTCTGCGGCTAAGTACACGGTTAAATTACAAGAGTACACTAGCTTTAATGCCGATGTGACCGCTGAAACAGGTCAAGACAACAATACATTAACTCTTGATATGAGTTATAAAAATACTTTTATTCAGGATTGGGCATTTAAAATAGGCATGAACATCAAGTACACCGAGGTGGTTCCTGATGAAAGTAGAAATACCGATACCATTACCACATTCAACTTGTTATACACGTTTCAATAGTTATTGATCTTCATTGAAGCGAAGCAATACACTCAATAAATAAGGCCTCATGGCCTTTTTGAACCACTAAATAAGGCCATGAAGCCTTTTTGAACCAATAAAGGCCCAGTTATGGACAGCCCGCTTCGCAGTTTTGCATCATTATATAGCACCACCTTTTTAATGGTGCTGGCGGCAGGTTTACTAACCACTTACTTAGGCTTAAGCCTGACTAACATGCAAGTTCCACAGATATGGATTGGTGGCATGATGTCAGCCTACTATATTGGGCTTGTCTGCGGCTCTAAAGTGGGTCATAAACTCATTGCTCAAGTTGGCCATATTCGTGCTTTTGTTGCTTGTGCGGGGATCGTTACCGCCTCTGCACTGGGTCATGCCTTAATAGACAACTTAACTGTCTGGTTAGTGCTACGTTTTGCTGTCGGTATGGGAATGATGTGCCAATACATGGTGTTAGAAAGCTGGTTGAACGAACAAGCTGAAACCAATCAACGCGGCACTGTTTTTGCGAGTTACATGATTGTATCTTACTTAGCATTAATGGCTGGCCAGGGAGCCATTAGCTTATATCCTGATCTAGGGTTAGAACCGCTACTATTAATAGCCATATGCTTCGCATTATGTATTGTGCCAATTTCAATCACCCGCAGAATTCATCCTGAACCGTTAACGCCAGCACCGTTACAAATGGGTCGTTATTGGAAACTCGCTCCTCAAGCCCTAACAACGATAGCATTAGGTAGCATGATAGTGGGGTGTTTTTATGGTTTGGCGCCATCTTACGCCACTGCCAAAGGCATTGATCCTGAACACGTTGCGATCTACATGTCTTGTACCATTTTTGCAGGATTGTTAGCTCAATGGCCCATGGGTAAATTATCCGACAAGATCTCTCGTAGCTTATTAATTCGAATTAACTGCACTTTATTGGGTGTTATCGTATTAATTATTACTGTCGTCCCATTCCACTCAGTATATTCATTAATATTAACCAGCCTATTTGGTATTTTAGCTTTTACCTTGTATCCATTAGCAACCGCATTAGCTAACTCGCGCGTAGAGCAACACGAGCGAGTAGGACTGTCAGCCACAATATTAGTCACGTTCGGTATAGGAGCAAGTATTGGCCCCTTAGTTGCTTCTGGCTTAATGCAAGCGTTAGGCGACCAAATGCTCTATGGATTTATGGCCATCTGTTCGTTTACTTTACTCGTAAGACTACTATGGATTAATGTCCGTCAAAAAGCTGAGCACACGACTACCGAAGATTATATAATGGCAGCGGGTGACATGGTAGGCTCGCCGCTAGCAGCCTCGTTAGATCCACGCGTGGATATTGAAATGGTCAACGAGCAAATGATCAATCCTGCTGAGGGTGCATTTGATATCATGCCAGAATCAACCGATGATGAGTTTGATGATACCGATGAGCCAGCAGAATATAATACCGCTTATGCTAGCATTGTGAGCGCTGATAATTTGATCGCGGAAGAATTGGATGACGAGGATGTCGACAACGAAATCGGTAGACGCTAATTTTCTTTACTTTGATATGTGATGAATAAAGTATTGAACAATAAAAAACGGCGATAAATATCGCCGTTTTTTGATCGCGCTTTATAGCAAACAAGCTACTGGTTGGTCATTAACTTAAACGCTGCCTGACCGCTTCAAATAAACAAACCCCTGAAGCAACAGACACGTTGAGACTCGACACGCTTCCAGCCATCGGAATTGAAACCAATGAATCACAGCCTTCGCGAGATAACCGGCGCAAACCTTTATCTTCAGCACCCATAGCAACCGCTAGCGGCCCTTTAAGGTCAGCTTGATATACATTACTCTCAGCTTCACCTGCCGCGCCGACTATCCAAACACCTTTATCTTGCAAGTGACGCATGGTACGAGCAAGGTTAGTCACTTGAAATAACGGTATGATTTCGGCTGCGCCACAAGCGACTTTGCTTACTGTTGAGGTTAATCCGACTGAATTATCTTTCGGCACGATAACCCCATGCACACCCGCAGCATCTGCATTACGTAGACACGCACCAAGGTTATGCGGATCAGTAACGCCGTCTAAAATTAATAAAAAAGGCACTTCTGTTTTATCAAGCAATGCATCTAAATCACTTTCAGTTAGAGGCTTAAGCGCTTTTACTCGCGCAACAATACCTTGGTGATGTGAACTACCGGCTTTGTCATCTAATACTTTACGTGCAGCACGCTGAAGTGTGGTACCAAACGTGGACGCTATATTAATCAACGGTGTTAAGCGTTCGTCATCACGGCCTTGTAATAGCCAAAGCTCAATGACGCGTTCAGGGCTATTATTTAACAATGCTTCAACGGCATGAATGCCAAAAATGGTATCTTGTTTTTTCATTTAATTACTATCTCTTGCTGCGCTTGGCAGGGTTTTTCTTAACACTAGAATTGGGTTTTGTGGCATCAGCTTTTTGTTCCACAGCGGAAGAGTTGTTAGCAACCGCAGGTTTGGCTGCTGGCGATGAAGCTTTTCCACTTGAACGACGCTTGCTGGGCTTAGGCTTATCCGATTTAGGCTTATCCGACTTAGGTTTATCAGATTTAGGCTTATCCGATTTAGGCTTATCCGACTTAGGTTTATCAGATTTACCTGTCGATTTACCCCGTGCCGATTTAGCCCCTTCTGCATTCACTCGTTCACGAGCGGTTGAAGGTTTGCTGCCTTTGCGTGCAGGTTTACCCGCGCCTTTACTGTTGTCACCCACCATCAACAAGTCAATTTGACGATCATCAAGATTAACCGCGGCAACTTTAACGGTCACTTCATCACCCACTTGGTATACTTGGCGAGTATTTTCACCAATTAATCGTTGGCGCATAGGATCAAATTTATAGTAGTCACTGGCCAGGCTTGAAATATGCACCAGCCCATCAATAAATAATTCGTTAAGTCTAACAAACAATCCAAAACTAGTGACTGAGGCAATAACTGCATCGAAGGTATCGCCGACATGATCTTGCATATATTCACATTTCAGCCAATCACTGACATCGCGAGTTGCTTCATCAGCGCGACGCTCAGTGGTAGAGCATTCTTCACCTAATAAATCTAATTCTTCAAGTTGGTAGAGATAACCCCCATCCCGCGTCCACTTATCGTTAACATCGCCCTGCTCTTTTGCGAGCAAATATTTGATCACTCGATGCAAAACCAAATCAGGGTAACGGCGAATTGGCGAGGTAAAATGCGAATACGCTTCTAATGCCAAACCAAAGTGACCTTCGTTATCTGGGCTATAGACTGCTTGACGCATAGAGCGCAATAACATCACTTGAATTAGCTCAAAGTCAGGGCGATCGGCTATTTTCAGCATGATATTTTGATAGTCTGTCGGTGTCGGCTCGAGTCCACCATCCATACTTAAGCCGCGTTCAGCAAGAAACTCTTTAAAATTAGCCAGTTTTTGCGCCGATGGAGCTTCATGAACACGGTATAGCACTTCGCCTTTGTGTTTTTTAACAAACTTAGCTGAAGCCACGTTGGCTAAAATCATACATTCTTCGATGATCTTATGCGCTTGGTTACGACCTCTTGGGACGATTTTGTCAATTTTACGCTGCTCATTAAAGATAAACTGCGTTTCTAGGGTTTCAAATGCAATTGCCCCACGCTCTGCACGACGCTTATCTAAGGTGAGATATAATGACTGCAAACACAATAAATGTGGGAATAACGCTTCGTGCTCAGGCGCAATAGCGCCACCTTCAAGCATCGCGGCCACTTGAGTGTAAGTAAAACGAGCATGAGAGTGCATTACTGCAGAATAAAACTTGGTTCCCGATAATTTGCCGGCAGCAGAAATGGTCATCTCGGCCACCATGCACAAACGATCGACCTGGGGCTTTAATGAACACAAGCCGTTAGAGATTTTCTCAGGCAACATTGGAATAACTTGCGACGGAAAATATACTGAGTTACCTCGTGAGTGAGCCTCAGTATCTAATGCAGAATCAGTACGTACATAATGGCTCACATCAGCAATCGCAACCCATAAACGCCAGCCACCACTTGGTTTTGCTTCAGCGTATACCGCATCGTCAAAATCACGGGCATCTTCGCCATCAATGGTGACCAACGGTAAATGACGTAAATCAACGCGACCTAACTTATCGTCTTCGGTGACTTCGTCGGGAATACGTTTAAGTTTTTTCTCAATAATCTCAGACCAAGTATGGGGTAAATCATAATTACGTAACGCAATTTCGATTTCCATACCCGGTGCCATTGTCTTACCCAAGACTTCAGTCACTTTTGCTGCTGCTTTAACAAAACGACCTGGACGACGAGTTAATTCAACAACAACCACATCACCGGCGCGAGCGCCAAACGTATCTTCGCTGGCGATTAATATTTCTTGGGTAATACGTCGGTCATCTGCAATCACAAAGCCCATACCGCTGTCGACGTGATAACGTCCAACTAACGCTGCGGTTCGCTCATGTACTAGTCGGACAATACGTGCTTCACGGCGACCACGACGATCGGTACCCGCTTTTTGAGCGAGCACTTTATCACCATGGAAATACATCAGCATATCGCGATTATTAATAAATAAGTCATCACCGCCTTCATCTGGCTTAAAAAAGCCAAATCCATCGCGATGGCCTAAAACCGTACCAGACAATAAATCCATCCGTTCAGGTAAGCCATAGCTTTGCCCGCGGGTAAAGACTAATTGCCCATCACGTTCCATTGCGCGTAAACGGCGACGAAGCGCTTCTAATGGCACTTCTTCAGTAATGGTTAATGCTTCGGCAATTTTATCGCGGGTAACAGGAGACTTTTGTGCACGCAAGTATTCTAAAATATACTCACGGCTAGGAATAGGATTGTCGTACTTGTCTTGTTCTCTCTCAAAATGAGGATCGTTGATCATTCAATTTCCAAATAATTCGCTCCATATCGTGGAGCCTTTAACGTGTGTACAGCTGTGGCTGCTGTGCTCTGGCCACAATACTGGCAGGCATTTTTGCAGCTAGCATCTGCAATAAGGACGAGGCCTTTTTCTGTTGGGCGTCGTCGTCAAATATACTGTTATATAACCAATGATAGCCTAGTTCATAATCGGCAGGACTTCCGTAGCCTTGTCCAAATAAACGAACCAATATCATTTTTGCGGTTAAATCCCCATTCGCTGCGGCAGGCAACACATATTGCACTGCACGATTAGGATCTTTAACCACTAGTTTACCGCGATAATAATAATCTGCCAATTTTACCATCGCTTCGGGGCTACCTTGCTCTGCAGCGGTTTGCAGTAGTGCCATACCGCGAGAGGGATGTGCCTTTACGCACACACCGTTATTGAGCATTTCACCCCATAAAAACTGGTACATGGGTTGCTGCAACACTTCTGCACGGGCTTCAATGTCTTGCACTAACTGACAGTCGTCAGCTTTTACGCGTTGCAAATATTGATTTGAACGAATGAGCGAAATCAATTGTTGATCGCTATAGATATCGACGGCTTCGGTGACCGCAAAAACATTGATGGACACAACACTCAACAACAATAAAGAGATACGCAACATAAGGATTCTCGATGACACTATCATGACTAACCCATCGGCAGTATAGCGTATTTCTTGAGTAGAAACTGCTACGACAGTTAATCGCACTCATTAAAAAGGCCGCTTATCGCGGCCTTTTTAGTTTACTTGAACGGACTCACCAAAATCATGGTTTCATTTCTATCCGGACCGGTAGAGATAATATCAATGGGCGTTTCTAATAACACTTCGAGACGCTTGATATAATTAATTGCCGCGGCAGGTAATTGCTCGATGGTTGTGGCACCGAAAGTGTTTTCACTCCAACCAGGCATAGTTTCATAAATTGGGGTAACTAGATCATAACCTTCAGCAGCTAAAGGGGTCACCTTTGAAACTGTTCCATCAGCATATTGATAGCCAACACAAATCTTAACTTCTTTTAGACCGTCTAAAACGTCTAATTTAGTTAAGCAAAAACCGCTAAGACTGTTGATTTGAACGGCACGGCGCATGGCCACAGCATCTAACCAACCAGGGCGACGTTTGCGACCCGTTGTAGCACCAAACTCTTGGCCTTTCTCACCAATATAATCACCAATTTCATTGGTTAATTCCGTTGGGAATGGACCCGCACCGACACGCGTCGTGTACGCTTTCATGATGCCTAACACATAGTCTAGATGACGAGGACCAAAACCTGAACCCGTCGCAACACCACCCGCAGTTGTGTTTGATGAGGTCACAAATGGATAAGTACCGTGGTCGATATCCAATAATGTTCCTTGAGCGCCTTCAAATAGAATGGGCTCACCCGCTTTACGGGCAACATCTAACATTTCACTGACATCAGTACACATGCTTTTGAGATAATCAGCAATTGCCAATGCATCATCTAGTGTTTGCTGATAATCAACGGCTTCAACATGGTAGTACTCAGTTAGCATAAAGTTATGGTATTTCATAACTTCTTGTAACTTAGTCGCAAATAGTTCTGCATTAAACAAATCACCAATGCGCAAACCGCGACGAGAGACTTTGTCTTCATATGCAGGACCAATACCCCGTCCAGTGGTGCCAATGGCTTTATTACCGCGCGCTTTCTCACGGGCAACATCTAATGCACAATGGAATGGAAGGATAAGCGGACATGCTTCAGAAATTAATAAACGTTCCTCTACAGGGACACCACGTTTTTTTAACATGTTGATTTCTGTCATCAACGCATCAGGAGAAACGACCACACCATTACCGATAATGCATTTTACGTTATCACGTAAAATACCTGACGGAATAAGATGAAGAACGGTTTTTTCACCATCAATTACCAAAGTATGACCGGCATTATGGCCGCCTTGGTAACGAACTACATATTTTGCCTGTTCTGTTAAAAGGTCGACAATCTTACCTTTACCTTCGTCACCCCATTGAGTGCCGAGCACGACTACATTCTTACCCATGATTAGCTGCAACGTCTTGTGGTATAAAATAGAATTTTAACAGATTTTAGGGGGTTATAGGCAAGTATTTTATTGAAATGTGATCAATAAAATGACGCCTATAGTCACTAAACAGCCACCTAAGCGTCTGAGAACATTTTGCTTTTGTGTTGAAAGCTCTAATAAATATTTTTGCCACTTGTTAGGGAAAAGTAACGGACCAAGCCCTTCAAGAATTAAAACTAAGCCAAATGCGGTTATTAACAGCTGTATATTCATGTTGTAGTCTCTCTTTAACTGACACCAATCGTGTTCAATATTGGGTCATGCAGCGGGAATTTAAGTTGTTTTAATCAAGACCAAGACTTAAAGGCATAGTGTTGTTCGGCAACTGCTCTGGGTTGATCTACCTTTTGTATCTGACCGCCATGGACAATGGAGGAAATGTCTTATCTTGTATGGAACAAAATAGATCATGCCGTCGTACGTTAAAATGCGTCAACACAGAGTAAAGTAATTTGATTGGCATGACATCTTCGGCCGATGTTTTCGAGCTTATCTGCAGCGATTTTATAGAACATCATTAATATGCACACAAAACACATCTTGCGCGCTAAATTTTAGGCAATAAAAAACCCAGCGTAAGCTGGGTTTTTTGAATCCAAAAAACGAATTAACGCTTAGAGAACTGTGGCTTACGACGTGCTTTACGTAGACCAACTTTCTTACGCTCAACTTTACGTGCATCACGGGTAACAAAACCAGCGGTACGTAGAGAAGGACGTAATGTTTCATCTAGTTGCAATAGTGCACGGGTAATACCGTGACGAATTGCACCAGCTTGGCCAGTAGTACCACCGCCCTTAACAGTTACATAGATGTCTAATTTATCAGTCATTTCAACTAACTCTAATGGTTGACGAACAACCATACGAGCCGTTTCACGACCAAAATACACATCCAGTGGAAGTTGGTTAACAACGATATTGCCACTACCTGCTTTAGCGAAAACGCGAGCTGTAGATGTTTTGCGACGGCCAGTGCCGTAGTACTGAGTTGCAGCCATTTTATTACTCCTCCCGTTTAGATATCAAGAAATTGTGGTTGTTGTGCAGCATGGTTATGTTCTGTGCCAGCGTAAACTTTAAGCTTACGGAACATAGCACGGCCCAAAGGACCTTTTGGTAACATACCCTTAACTGCTTTCTCGATGATCATTTCAGGCTTATGAGCTTGAAGCTTCTCAAAGCTGATCTGCTTAATGCCACCAATGAAGCCTGAATGAGAGTAGTAAATCTTACCAGCAGCTTTATTACCAGTTACAGTTACCTTTTCAGCATTGATAACGATGATATAATCACCAGTGTCAACGTGCGGTGTGTATTCTGGCTTATGCTTGCCACGTAAGCGAGTTGCGATTTCAGTTGCGATACGACCTAAAGTTTTGCCTTCAGCGTCAACAACAAACCAGTCACGAGTTACAGTTTCTGGTGTAGCAGTAAAAGTCTTCATTATTACAAAAACCCAAAGTTAATTTTCTGTCTTACATGCTGAATGCGGATTGCAATCAACACAAAATTACCGATTCTTGCCCCTTCGAACATGAATATTGGCTTATAACTTCCGCCCAATTGGCGGATTAACGCGGGCAGGTCGCAGATTATACGCAAAGCCACAGCAAAGATCACCTGCTTTTTGATAATATTTTAAATTAACTGCTCTATACACGTTGAACAAAAAGCGTTCGGCTTTTTTTAAAAAAATAGCGCTGGTAAACTAAGGCAAATGTTCCAACGCGAGATACTCTCTCGATTGCATTTCAATCAACCTTGAACGGCAACGCCTGAATTGAAAACTTAACAGGCCATCAGTATAAATGTGCTCCAATTCCACTTGCGCTGAAATAATCAATTTCACATTTCGCTCATAAAATTCATCGACCATAGCTAAGAAACGCCGGGCGATATCATCACCCGTTTGCTGCGCCCCCATTTGCTCAAGCCCACTCAAAAGCACAGTATGATAAAAGCAAGCCATTTCCATGTAGTCACGTTGCGAACGAGGCCCATCACACAAATCACGGAAGTCGATTAACAGCACACCTTGCGACTGTTGACGAATACGAATGGCGCGTCCATCGATTTCTATCGGCGTGGTAAATCTATCTGATTCCGGCGCGAGTTGATCAAAATAATGTAATAGATTGATATCAGCTTGTTCATCGAGTGGATAATGATAAATCTCTGCTTGCTCTAAGGTCCGTAGACGGTAATCAATCCCTGAATCAACATTTAAGACTTCACAATGCTGGTTAATCAATGCAATCGCAGGTAAAAAACGCACCCGCTGTAAGCCATTTTTGTATAATTCATCAGGAATGATGTTCGAGGTAGCGACAAGTGCGACCCCTTCTTTAAACAATGCTTGAAATAAGGTGCCCAACAACATGGCATCAGTGATATCAGACACAAAAAACTCATCGAAGCAGATAATTTGATATTGTGACGCCATCTTTTTAGCAATCGTCAGAAGAGGATCTTGTACCCCTTTGAGTTCGCCTAAGTCATGATGAATTTGATGCATAAAACGATGGAAATGAGCACGTAATTTTCTCTCCGTGGGCAAGGCATCAAAAAAGGTATCCATCAGATAGGTTTTACCCCGGCCAACCCCACCCCATAAATACAAGCCTTTTACTGGGGCAGATGCCGATTTTATCCCCACCGCAGCAAACAACTGATTCAAGCCCGAAACGGGTTTAGCGGCGACAATCAACTCGTCATATACGCGTTGCAATGACTTAACCGCTTGTTCTTGTGCGATATCATGTGAAAAGTCGTCTCGGGTAAGGTCTTGCTGATAATGTTGCCAAGGGGTTAACTGCGACACGATTACGACTCTCTTACATCAAATAATTGCTGCGGATAATAACATTAAACAATAGGTACGAGTAATGGCTTCAAAGGATCAAATTAACCTTTGTTAATAAAAAAGGAACTAACATAATAACAGCCACTCTGATTGATTAACGTAAATTTGCTTATTCTTTACCTATAATTGTGCTGACTTGCTCGCCATTGTAGAACATCATAAAACGAGCTTTAGGCAACACATCAGCAAAATGATTAACGATATTTAACTTTAACATCATGTCATCAAGCCAGATATTTTTCTCATCAAGCTTGAATGTATACAGGAGCTGTCCCTAGATGAAAACCAAATTAAGCTTACTCTCTGCTGCGTTATTAACGGCATCGTTAGTCATGACACCAACGCTGTCGCTAGCGGCCATTCCACAAGCCGTTGACGGTCAAACCCTACCTAGCTTAGCGCCAATGTTAGAACGCACAACGCCAGCAGTTGTGTCGGTAGCGGTAACGGGCACCCAAGTGTCAAAGCAACGTGTACCGGATGTGTTTCGCTATTTCTTTGGCCCCAACGCACCACAAGAACAAGTTCAAGAACGCCCTTTTAGAGGCTTAGGCTCTGGCGTTATTATCGATGCTGATAAAGGCTACATTATTACCAATAATCACGTCATTAACGGTGCAGACGACATTCAAATTGGTTTACATGATGGTCGCGAAGTAACGGCTAAGCTCATTGGTGCAGATAAAGAGTCCGATATTGCTTTACTGCAAATTGAAGCCCAAAACTTAACCGCTATTAAGCAAACTGATTCTGACGAAATCCGCGTTGGTGATTTTGCTGTTGCCATTGGTAACCCATTTGGTCTTGGGCAAACCGTTACATCAGGGATTGTCAGCGCGCTAGGTCGCAGTGGTTTAGGCATAGAAATGCTCGAAAACTTTATCCAAACAGATGCCGCTATAAATAGTGGTAACTCTGGCGGCGCATTGGTTAACCTAAAAGGCGAACTCATCGGGATAAATACCGCAATTGTCGCCCCTAATGGCGGTAATGTCGGTATTGGTTTCGCTATCCCTGCCAATATGGTGAATAACCTTGTTGATCAAATTATTGAACATGGTGAAGTCAGGCGTGGGGTATTAGGTGTATCAGGACGCGATCTTGATAATGAACTCGCCAAAGCTTTTGGTTTAGATACTCTGCATGGCGGTTTTGTTAATGAAGTCATGCCAAAAAGTGCTGCGGATAAAGCAGGGCTAAAAGCGGGTGATATTATAGTCAGCCTCAATGGTCGCAGTATTAAAACCTTCCAAGAATTACGTGCAAAAGTGGCCACTATGGGCGAGGGAGCAGAAGTAGAATTTGGTATTATTCGTGACGGCGATAAAAAAACTATTGAAGCGACATTAGGTAAAGCAGATAAAGTCGAAGCAGAAGCGGGCAATGTGCATCCTATGCTACAAGGTGCCACGTTAGAAGACAGCAAAAAAGGCATCCAGATCACAGAGGTTGCTCAAGGCTCACCGGCGGCAATGAGCGGTTTAGAGAAAGGTGATTTAATTGTGGGGCTAAACCGCAGTAAAGTGACCAGCCTTAAAGCATTAACAGAAATGTTGAAAGATAATCAAAGCTCTGCGGCACTTAAAATATTACGAGACAACCATTTGCTCTACCTTGTATTACGTTAACATATATTACGCTAACATTTATTACACGATGACTGCCTATAAACAGAGTCACACAGCAATAACAACCATTACGTTATAGTCTGTGGTGTTAGTTAAAGAATGAAGCATCGCCAAGCCTTTGGTCGGTGCTTATTTCTTTGAGCTATGTTAATATTTCAACTATTATTTTTAACAATTATTCAAGCCATGAATTTAAAAGACACTTGCATTTATATAACTAAAGCTGTGGTATTTGGTCTGATCATGGCAGCTGTTTTTTTAGCCATAACCTCGTTGATGCAAAATTCCTCGTTCAATCATAATTTATCCAATGTCAGCTCCAGTGGCTCAGAATTATCTTTTGCTAAAGCCGTTCGACGAGCCGCACCGGCAGTTGCTAATATTTACAGTCTTAGTATTGATCAAGGTAATCCACTCAATTCAAGTTCGCTTCAAGGCTTAGGCTCTGGGGTAATAATGAGTAACGAAGGTTATGTACTAACCAATTACCATGTGATAAAAAAAGCCGACGAAATTGTTATTGCACTGCAAGATGGGCGAAAATTTACTGCCGAAGTGGTGGGTTCCGATCCCGAAACAGATTTAGCTGTATTAAAAATTGAAGGCGATAATTTACCTATCGTACCGGTTAATCTTGATAAACTAGCCCAAGTCGGCGATGTGGTATTGGCGATTGGTAACCCTTACAACATTGGCCAAACCATTACCCAAGGTATTATTAGTGCAACCGGCCGCAACGGCTTAAGTTCTGGTTACTTAGACTTCTTACAAACAGATGCGGCCATTAATGCCGGTAACTCTGGCGGAGCATTAGTCGATACCGGTGGTGAGCTCATTGGTATCAACACCGCGGCATTCCAAGTGGGTGGCGATAATGGTGGTAACGGCATTAGCTTTGCGATCCCGATAAAGTTAGCCCACAGTATTATGGACAAATTAATTAAGGATGGCCGGGTTATTCGTGGCGCGTTAGGCATTTCGGGAGAACCGCTTAACGCTGTCATGGCACAAATACTTAACCTACCAGATTTGAAAGGCGTGTTGGTGACGGGTATCGATCCTGGCGGACCGGCTGCCCGAGCACGTTTAACCCCTAGGGATGTTATTACTCAGTATAATGACGAAGATGTGCCTGGTGTTGAAATGTTGATGGACCGAATTGCAGAAACCCCACCGGGCACGAAAGTCAACATGACCATTATACGTGAGGGTAAAAAGCAGACGCTGCCAGTCATTATTGCAGAAAAAGTCACTAACCCTGAGTAATACCATTAAAAATATCGACAAAAAAGCCATTCAATTGAATCAATGCCGATCGTTTAAGAGCACTTGACCGATCCTGCAGATGAAAGATAATCCCTACCAGTATTCTGGTGGGGATTT